>JBEPWV010000043.1:6549-6913 GCA_041642175.1 Clostridia bacterium | reverse complement strand
ATTACAATAAAGGATTCCAATATTTTAAATTAAATAATTTTATCAATAAGCCTTAAAACACAAGCTTTTAAGGCTTATTTTTTTGTTCAAATATATCAGTTTCATATGCAACACTTTATTTTTTATCTATACCATATAATGTTAATTAAGTTCGAAATAAATAGAGAGGTGCAGGTATGAAAAAATCTAAAAATAAAATAGCAGTAGCTATTGTAATAATTATTATATTATCCATAGTTTTAGGTAGAACAGTATTTCTATCTTTATCTGAAGAACAAAATCTTGAAGAGGAAAGTACTGGAGTATATGCTAATTTAATAGAAGTAGAAAAGAGTAAGTTGACAGAAGAGTTGAATTTCATTGG
>JBEPWV010000043.1:0-6539 GCA_041642175.1 Clostridia bacterium | reverse complement strand
TTTGTTACTTTTAAAAGCGACTCTTCATCTACTCTCAGTCCAAAAATAACTGGAGAAGTAAATGAAATATTAATAGATGAAGGTGACTATGTAAAAAAAGGGGATCTGCTCCTTAAATTAGACAAGTCTCAACTTGAAGCATCAATGAAAACCATCTACCAAAAAGAAATAACATTAAATACTCAAATTAATTATTTTAAAGAGCAGATTTCAACTTTTTATAGTTCTAATCCTATTATGGATAAAATTAAAACTGTAGAAGCTAATATAGCTTTTCAAGAAAATGAACTATCCAAAATGGAAAAGCTTTTCGAAGGAGATGCTATTTCTAAAACAGAATTAGATAAAGTTAAACATCAACTTGATACTTTGAAAATACAAAAAAGTGAATTGAACTCAACTGCAGATAACAACTACAATCAAATAGTTCATGAAAAAAATATGTCGGAAAAACAGTTGCAAGAACTTAAATCCAATCTAGAAGAAATTGAACTATCTATTTCAAATTCTCAACTCACAGCTCCTTACGATGGAATCATATCACAGGTTATGGTAGAAGAAGGAGAATTAGCTATGCCAAACAAACCAGCTGTAATTATAAGCAGTACTGAAAATCAAAAAATAGTTGTTAGTTTAAGCGAAGTAGATTTAAAAAAGGTTAAAATAGACACACAGGTAGAATTCAAAATAGGTAGCGAAGATGAATTACAACAAGGTCGTGTAACTTTTCTAAGTTCAAATGTAAATCCTGCAACTAGAGTTGGTACTGTTGAAATTATGATTGACAGTAATAAAGCTTATTCAACGGGTTCTAGTGCTGAAGTAAAATTTATTCTTTCTGAAATTGAAGATCAAATTTTAATACCTGCCTCTTCAATAAAAGCATTAACAGAAAAAAATGTAGTTTACATCTATAAAGAAGGTATTGTTAAAGAACAAAAAGTAGAATTAGGTAAAAAAACAGGTAATATGTATCAAATACTATCTGGACTGGAAGAAGGAGACGTTATTGCGGAAAATAATTTAGATTCTCTTTACGACGGAACTTCTATTTACACCTTTGAAGAGGGGGAAATTTAATGAATTTTGGTAAATTTTCTATAGATAAAAAATATGTAATATTATCTCTAGCTATAGCTATTGTAATATTTGGTTTATATGGTAGAGCTACTATGAATACTCAGCTTTCTCCCGACACAAATGCTCCAACAGCTACAGTTATGAGTGTTTATCCCGGTGCATCAGCTATGGATGTATCTACCGACGTATCAGAGCCCATGGAGAATGCATTCGCAAAATTGGAAGGTATAACGAATATTAAAATTACCAATCAAGATAATATATCAACTATCAGATTGACTTTCGATTACTCTACGAATATAGATCAAGCAGCTATAGATATACAAAATACTATAAGTAGAATAAAAGAATCTTTACCAGATAATCTAAATGAACCACAAGTAATGAAATTCAGTACCTCAGATCAGCCAATAATGACTTTGGGTTTGAAAAGTGATTCTTTAAGTATGGCAGATTTAAGAAATGTAACAGAAGAAAAATTAGTTTATGAACTTCAGTTAATTGAAGGAATTGCGTCAGTAGATATTTTCGGTGGATATAGTAGAGAGATTAAAATCGATCTTGATGAAGATAAAATGAAAGCATATAATCTTAATTTAGAACAAATATTAGGCACTATCCAGAAAAGTAACATTAAATCCCCATCAGGAGAAATAAACTATAATTCAAAAAATATGCTTTTAAGAATTGAAGAAAGCTATGTTAATATAGATGAAATAGAAAAAACAAAGATACCTCTAGCTGATGGAAATACCTTATATTTAAGAGATATCGCCGAAGTTAGTATCGGCATAGAAGATAAAGAAAGTGCTTACAGATTAAAAGGTGAAGAATCCTTAGCTCTTTTAATTACAAAGAAAGCCGACTTTAATACTGTAAAAGTTGTTGATGAAATTAAAGATAATCTTTCAAGAATAGAATCGGATTATCCTTTTGTAGATATAAGTATCGCGTCGGATGATTCTATCTTCACAAATCAAATGGTGGATAATATGACCAGTAGTGTGGTCATCGCTATAGCCCTTACAATGGCGGTTATACTTCTTTTCATAGGTAATATCTCCCAGTCACTAGTTGTTTCTATTTCTATGCCTATGGTCTTTTTAAGCACCTTAGGTTTAATGAGAGCTTTTGGAATGAGTTTGGATCTGGTTACATTATCAGCTCTTATTCTAAGTATAGGCTTTGTAGTAGATGCAGCCATTGTTGTCGTTGAAAATATAAGTAAGCACAGAGGTTTAGGGAAATCCATAGATTTAGCCGTAGCTGATGGTACTCAAGAAGTAGCTTTACCAAGTATAGCCGGAGCTACAACAACATTAATTGTTTTAGTTCCTCTGTTGTTTATAGAAGGATTTGTTGGAGAAATGTTTAGACCATTATCAACGACTTTAATTTTTGCAATTTCTTCGTCACTTATGATAGCTTTACTTCTTATACCATTGTTAACTAAGTTATTAGAACCTTTAAAGATGAAAAGACTTGAAAAAGGATTAAAAAAACTTTCAGACCCTTTTAATAGATTAATGGATAAGCTAATGAATGGATACCTCAAATTATCAAAGACCGTTCTAAGTCATAAACTTGTTACTTTTATATTAATTATTGTTCTATTAGCAGGTAGCGGTATTTTTATTAAAAACAATGGTATGGAAATGCTTCCTAAGTTCGACAGTGGTGTATCCTTTACTACTATAGAAATGAAAGCAGGTACTACCCTAGAAGATACTTCAAAAACTATTTCTAAAATTGAAAATTATCTTGCCCAGGAGCCGGAGGTCGTAACTTTTGACACTCGAATAGGATATGAAGAAGGAAGCACTCAAATGGGTGACTTTGGAATAATGGGGACAGATCAAGGTATGCTTACCATCGAATTAACTTCCAGAAAAGAAAGAGATGAAAACATATGGGAATTTCAAGAAAGATTAAGAACTTATATTGATAAACTTCCGGATATAAACAGATTTGTCGTGAAAGAAAAAGGTGGAACTGCTGTCACAAGCGCCTCGGCTCCAATATCCTTGAAAATTAGTGGAGATAATTTAAACGTACTTTACAATCTAGCAGATATAATTCAAGAAGAAGTAGAAACTATAGAAGGTACCACAAATCTTTACAGAAGTTACAATGATACTTATTCTCAAATGTCTATAAGCTTGGATAGCGATAGATTAAAGGAACTCGGTTTAACAAGCGCCGATGTTGCAAAACAACTTTATATGAAAGTTGAAGGTGGAGATGCCGGAAGTATAACTATGGATAATACGTCTGTAGATATTAATGTTTCGTACGATACATCTAATATAAATGAAGATGATTTAATGAATAAAACTATTATAAGTCCTTTAGGTGTTTCCTTTCCTCTTAAAGATATTGGAAAGTTTGAAATTGAAACAAGATCAAATATAATAGAAAGAGAAAATATGGAGTATTCAGTAAATATTTTGGGATACACTGAAAACAAAGCTTTCAGCCACGTAGTCAGTGATATTGAAGGAAGGGTAGAAGAAATCCCTCTGCCTCAAGGCTATAATGTAGAGTTCACAGGTGAGCAGGAAGCATTAACAGATTCTATAGGAGATATGATTTTCCTTCTTTCATTGGCAGTAATATTTGTTTATCTTCTACTGGTACCTCAATTTAAATCCTTTACACACCCACTGACTATAATGATGGCTATACCCCTTGTTGTAATAGGGGTTGCACCAGCATTAGGATTAACAGGAAAGTTTATGTCTATGCCAGTTTTATTAGGTCTTATATTGCTGGCCGGTACAGTTGTTAATAACTCAATACTTCTGGTGGATTCTATAAATACTGAAAGAAATAAAGGATTATCTATAAATGATGCTGTAGAAGAAGGAATTAGATCTAGATTTAGACCTATAATGATGACGGCTCTATCAGATGTAGTTGGAATGATGCCTTTAGCTCTTCAACTAGCTTTAGGTTCGGAAAGATTTTCTCCACTGGCTATAACAGTAATCGGAGGTATTCTAGCTGCCACATTATTAACAATTATTGTAATACCACTTATTTATGCAACTTTTGAAACTGTTAAGGAAAAATTTTTCGGAGTTGTTTACTCAGGACAGGTTAAGGAGGATGTTGTTTGAATTAGATATAAAAAAATTTTAATTCGGCTATTAGGTCATAAAAAGGTGAGTTATTAATTCAGTTGCCAGTACTCAGGATTTAGATATTAATTGATTGCAAATCATCAGACGCTACGTATTTTGGAAAATATGTAGAACCGTTTAAAGATAATTCGCAAACTCACTTCGTTCAAACAGTGCTCATAATACATCTTTTGCACTTGTTCTATATTTTCATCAAAATACTTCGAAGTCTTCTTCTTTTGCAATCAGTTCTATATCTTTAACCATGTTGTAGTACTTATAAATCCCTCCTAAGGCGCCTTTATTTAATAACTTAATCACAAGTTCTATTTTCGAATGTTCCTCAATGTTCCCCAGATTACGTACTGTCAGATGAAGCCCTAGCCTATTTGCAAAGTAAATAGTTGCAGGTCTCATGCAAAGCTTTCCCAGGAGATAGAATATCGATTGGTTAGAAAGCGACTGCTGAATACATAGATTAATATGAAAAATGCTATAACAATTACTGTTCTACTCTATAGTCTTTTTAATAGTAATATCCAACTTATTGATTTTATAGTGAAGAGTCTGTCTCGGTACTCCTAGAAGTTTAGCAGCTTTAGTAATAGAGTACTCCTTCTCCTCTAAAGCATGAATAATTACATCCTTCTCATAATCATCAACTATTTCCTTTAAAGGTCTATCTATAACAAAATCTTCCTTTTCTTCTTTTTCTATCTTGTGATTTTTTAAATCTATACCTTTGTAATTCTCAGGCAAATCTTCCATTTTTATTTCGTTATCTTCACTCATAAATACTGCATGTTCAATAGAGTGTTTAAGCTCTCTGATATTTCCCGGCCATCGGTAATCCTTAAAAAAATTCATAACCTGTTGATTTATAGATTTAATATCTTTATGGAATTTTTTATTATAGGTTTTAATAAAATGATTAATTAAAATATTTAAATCTTCTTTTCTATCTCTTAATGGAGGTAAATCTATATTAAGCACATTTAACCTGAAAAACATATCTTCTCTCAATTTTCCTTCTTCAAGAGCTTTTTGGGGTGAAATATTCATTGCAGTAACAATTCTCACATCTACTATTCTTGTTTCCTTTCCTCCAATTCTTCTAACGCAACCATCTTGAATTACCCTAAGCAGCTTAGCTTGCAGAGGTAAGTCCATAGAGTTAATCTCATCCAAAAAAAGAGTACCTCCATCAGCTAATTCAAATAGTCCCGGAGAATCTTTAGAACCGGTAAAGCTTCCAACAGCTGTCCCAAAAAGAATACTTTCAAGTAAAGTAACTGGAATAGCCGCACAATTTTGTGCTATAAAAGGTTTGTCACATCTATCACTGTAACTGTGAATACTCTGAACTACAAGTTCTTTTCCTGTACCAGTTTCGCCTGTAACCATCACAGGAGCATTACTGTTAGCTATTTTTTTTATTTTGTTTTTCATGTCTGTTATTTTTTTACAGTTTCCTATTATACTATCTATGCTGTACTGAATTTCTTTGTTTTCAGATTTTATTCCTTTATTATTTTTTATTTTATTTATCTTTTCGTTAAATTCTCCGTAAACACCCATGTCTTTTGCTATTTCTACTGCTCCAACCAAATCTCCATCTTCATATATAGGTAGTGTGGTGCTTAAAATAGTAACCTTTTTTAGGTTGGAGTTATAATAGCTCAGAATATCTCCTATTATAGGTTCTCCAGTTGTTAATACTCTCAACAATGTACTGGTATCCTCAGTAAGTTTCGGAAAAATTTCAAGCATATGTTTACCTACTGCATTATCAACACTAACTCCTGCCTGATTGTTTGCAGATTCATTGTAAAATATTACTTTCCCCTCTTTATTTACTATAAAAATACCATCATCTATATTATTTGCAACGATTTCCATAATCTTTTCGTAATTCATTTTATACCTCTTTGTTTTTTTTTATTAAATACATTATAACATAAAAGGACAATCATATTAATGATTATCCTTTTATCTAATATATGAGTGGAATTAAACTAAATATCTTGTTCAGTTCTTTCAATTATTTCATCCTGTAAAGCTTTTTCCAAGTTATTAAAATGATCGCTGTAGCCTGCTACTCTTACTATTAAATCTTTGTACTCATCAGGATTAGTCTGAGCATCTAGTAAGGTATCTTTATGTATTACATTGAATTGAATGTGGTGACCTCCCATTTTAAAGTAAGATCTAATAAAAGATGCAAAGTTTTCTATTCCTTCTTCACCTTCTAAAACATCCGGGGTGAATTTCTGATTTAGTAGAGTTCCTCCAGTTCTTACGTGGTCCATTTTAGAAGCAGACTTTATAACTGCAGTT
>JBEPWV010000042.1:0-6916 GCA_041642175.1 Clostridia bacterium | reverse complement strand
CCGATCTGGATATTCCTACAAAGTTAGATTTAAAGGGAGATCTTCCCACGCAGCTGAACCTGAAAAAGGTATAAGTGCCATAGTGGATGCCAGTAAGGTTATTTTAGAACTTAAAAAACTGAATCTAAAGACTGATGAACATCTTGGAAAAGGCGATATTTGCATTATAGAAATTAAAGGCGGAGGGGCAGCATGCTCAGTAGCAGATTTAGCAGAATTTACAGTGTTTAGACACATCGTAGTTGGAGAAGATAAAACATCCTTAAAAGAAGAAGTTGAGGAAGCAGTAAAAAAAGCTGATATTCAATCGGAATATGAAGTAATTTTTAGAGAAGCACCGACACCAAATAGCGATGGATTCTTGCCTTACTTAGTTGATATAGACAATGAATATACACAGAAGTTTATAGAATCTATTAAAGACATTACCAGTAAAGATCCGAAAATTACCTATTTCAGCAGTATTGGAGATTTTAACTACATCGGATCAAGATTAAATATACCAACATTTGTTTTTGGACCTAGTGGTGAAAGATACCACTCTGCAAACGAATATGTTGTATTAGATGAGGTAGTTGAAACCAGTAAAATTATATTTGATTATTTAGAAAGATTACTTGTGTAAATTTAAGAACAAAAACTTAGCGCAAAAAGCTAAGTTTTTGTTTATTTTTTAATTTCAAGGAGAAAAATATGAGAAGGATTAAGTATGAACAAGTCAAGAAAGCAGTTAAAGAAATTTTTTTAGATGCAAACTATAGTGTCGATGAAGAAGTTTTTCAAGAACTGCAAAAATCTTATGAAAAAGAAAAAAATGAGACAGCAAAATTTGTTTTGGAAACAATAATAAAAAATGATGAAATAGCAAAAAATGAAAAAATGCCTTTATGTCAGGATACTGGAATGGCAGTAGTTTTTATTGAAATAGGAGAGGATGTCAAAATAGATAAAGGATTTTTATATGATGCAGTAAATGAAGGAGTAAGCGAGGCATATAAAAAAGGATTTTTAAGAAAATCCGTAGTTGATGATCCTTTGTTTACAAGGAAAAACACCGAAGATAATACTCCAGCAATAATTCATACAGAACTTGTCAAAGGTGATAAATTAAAAATCACAGCAGTTCCTAAAGGTTTTGGAAGTGAAAATATGAGTAGGATTAAAATGCTAAAACCGGCAGATGGAGTTGAAGGAGTAAAGGAATTTATTATTAAAACTGTTAAAGAAGCCGGTCCAAATCCATGTCCTCCAATAATATTAGGGATTGGAATTGGAGGATCCTTTGAAAAAGCAGCTGTATTATCAAAAAAAGCACTTACAAGAAGCATAAAATCAAAAAATTCTAATGTAGACTATGCTAAATTAGAAAAAGAAATTTTTGAAGATATAAATAAATTAGATATAGGTCCCGGAGGTTTTGGAGGAATTACAACTTGTTTAGGAGTAAACATTGAATATTTTCCAACCCATATAGCATCTTTACCTGTTGCAATTAATATTTGTTGTCATGCATATAGACATAAAGAAATTGAACTTTAGGAGTTAATTATGGCTGAATATAATATAAATTTACCATTAAACAATAAAGTTATAGAAAAGTTAAGAATGGGAGATAGAGTTTTACTTACTGGATACATGTACACAGGAAGGGATGCTGCCCATAAAAGGTTGGTAGAATTAATCAACAACAATGAAAAACTGCCTTTAAGCTTAAAAAACGAAACCATATACTACGTAGGTCCCGCTCCAGCTAAAAAAGGTCAAATAATAGGTTCTGCAGGTCCTACGACTAGTTATAGAATGGATCCTTACACCCTTTCTTTGATGGAAAAAGGTCTCAGAGGAATGATAGGAAAAGGTAGAAGATCAGAAGAAGTTATAGAAGGTATAAAAAAACATAAAGGTGTATATTTCGCAGCAGTGGGAGGAGCAGCCGCCTATATTTCGAAATGTATAAAAAAAAGAGAATTAATAGCTTATGAAGATTTAGGAACAGAAGCAATTTTGAGAATATATGTTGAAAAATTTCCGGTAATTGTAGCAATAGACAGTAAGGGAAATAATATATACAAATAAAAATAGAAGCAGATTTGAACCTGCTTCTATTTTTTAGTATAATTTTAATCTCTACTTACACCATCGTCACTATTTTCCGTTTCTTCTTCCTCATCGGTGTCAGTACCATCCTCAATTCCTGAGTCTGTAGTACCATCTTCAATTCCAGAATCTGTAGTACCATCTTCAATTCCAGAATCTGTAGTACCATCTTCAATACCGGAGCCGGTAGTACCATCTTCAATACCGGAAGAAGTTGAATTCTCTTCAAGCCACTTTTCGTAGTGGAAAGGAGTATGCCATGTACAAGGTTCTGTTGGAACCTGATATTGATAATCTTCTGTTATTATTTGGTTTATATATAAATCACTAACAGCAATACCATTTACGGATGTTATTTCACCGTTTTGAAAAACAATTTCATCTCCATATATTTCATTTATCTGTTCTGGAGTTATTGTATTTCCAGAATTTTCTATTTCTGATTGAATTTGATTGTATAGTCTTAGTGCTTTTATTTTTGCTGAATAAGATGTATTTCTAACATTTTTTATAAAAACTCTTTCTTCAGCTAAATCCGGAGGACAGTACGGACCTAAAAGCATTTCAGATACAGAGCATATAGTTGCTGTTACATGGATATCACAAAATTCTGTAGGAGCTGTACCATTTACAAAATATTCTGAGATTACCTGACTACCACGCTGGTCTTCTCGGCACAAATCAGTTGCTAACAAGCCAGATTGCTTACAAACATTGACCTTTACCAATCCCTGAGGTTCATCGAAGACAGCTGGCTCTAAGCCTGCATGAACTTCCGTCATTATATTTCTCCATAATCTTGATGTAGAACCACTTCCTGTATTAACCTTTATCTGAGAATCATCATTACCTATCCATATGCCTCCTACATAGTAAGGAGAATAACCCATATACCATATGTCCGCATTATCTGAAGTTGTCCCGGTTTTTCCTGCAACTTCTATCCCGTAATCTGCTGGAAGAGCTGCTCTATGAGATAGTCCGTTGGTTACTGTAGTTCTTAAAATATCCTCCATAATAAAGGCTACTTCAGGATCTACTACAATATCTCTTTCCGGTATTTTTTCTAAAATAGTTTTACCGTTTCTATCAATCACTTTAGTATAACAAATAGGTTCCACATAAGTTCCATCATTTGCTATTGCTCCGTATGCAGCAGTCATATCTAAAGTTGTAAATCCTCTAGTAAGACCACCTAATGCTAAAGAAGCTAAATTCTCATCATTATATGCTCTATTTTCTTCTCTTGAAACAAAGGTGTCGTTTTCAGGATTATCTAAGTCTATTAAATGAAATCTTTCTAGATATTCCTTGGATAAATCAATTCCAATGTTTTCCAGCATATAAACTGCATTAACGTTTAAAGAGTATTCTACTGATTTTCTCAAAGTAGTCAAACCCCAGTATTTGTATGTTTGATTTTCATACCAGTTTTTAGGCCATCTTTCCCCTTCGTCATTATATCTTGGTACATCATCTATTATAGATGCAGCAGTATAACCATTGTCTAAAGCCGGGGTATATATTGAAAGTGGTTTAATAGTAGAACCCGGCTGTCTAGAAGCTCTAGTGGCTCTATTAAAAGACTTACTTGCAGTAACTTCTCTACCACCGAATATTCCTTTTAATTCACCGGTTCTATAGTCCATTATTACAGCAGCAGATTGAGGTTGGACAACACCTACTTCATCAAAGGTGTAGTAATTTTTGCTTATTATTAAATTATTTTCATCATCAATTTTGTAAAAGTCATCTAATGAATCTAAGTAAGTTTTTTCAACAAGAATTTCACCATTTGTACCTTCTTGAGATATTATCTCATAATTGCCACCAAGATTTAGTCCGCTTATGTTGTGGCTTATTAAATAATCATTTTCTATAGTATAGTAATCCACTATGTCCAGTACGGATGAATAAATTTTAATTTTTCTTGTATTTATTATTAAATTACCTGATTCGTCAAATCTGTATTCATCACTAGTTAAATACAAATCGAAATTATCAGTTAAAATATTTTCTTTTTTGTAGTAAATTCTATGTCCTGATTCGTTTAGTATGTTTTGGTTAGAATCTAAATTTCCAACACTTTCACCATCGTATCTCCAGTAAAAAGATCTCCATTCCTGAATGAGGGGAACAGACTCATTTGAAGTATCACCAAGCAATTGATTACCAAAATCCTTGTAAGATTCTTCAATAATTTTTTGAATATTCATATCCATAGTACTGTGTATTGTTAATCCACCGGTGAAAAGAATATTTTCAGCCTGTTCGTAAGTATATCCATATTCTTCAATAAGGTCATCAATTACTTCATCTTTTACATAATCTGAAAAAAACGAGGTGATTTCAATGTTTGACTTTTGTCCGGGATCTAAATTTTCTTTTATATTGTAGTTTAATGCGGTTTCATATTCGGAATCATCGATAAAACCTAACTCATGCATTCTTGCCAGAACAACTTGTTGTCTATCAACAGCATCTTGATTATATACACAGGCATATTTGGTTCCAGAAATAGTAACATACCCAACGATATCTTCCTGAGGTATATCTCCAGTATTTGCAACATTTACTCTTTTATACGGAGCAAATCTTGTATCCGCCTTAGGAACCGCTGCCAGCAGAGCAGATTCAGCAATATTTAAATCTACTGCGTCTTTTGAAAAATAGGTATAAGAAGCTGCCTGTATTCCAAAGGAACTTTGTCCTAAAGGTATTGTATTAAGATAGTATTCAAGTATTTGATTTTTAGACAAAGCTCTTTCTAATTCAATAGCAAGATACATCTCTTTTAATTTTCTTTCGTAAGCAGCTAAAACTGATTCATCTTGAGATAAATACAAGTTACGCGCCAGCTGTTGGGTAATAGTACTTGCACCCTGAGCTGTTAAGTCCCTAACCTGAATATTATGTATCATAGATCCTATAATTCTTCTAATATCAATACCTATATGGTCTTCAAATCTATGATCTTCAATAGCTATAAAAGCATTAGTTAAATGTTCAGGTATATTATCTAAGCTTATAATTTCTCTATCTTCAGTAGTTTGAACTACTTCAACTTCATTTCCTTGAGAATCAAGGATTACAGAACTTTCCGCCAACATACTCAATATGTTTGTAGGATCTATATCCGGGGCACTTCTAACTGTAGCTGTTAAAATACCTATGGTTGCACCAGCTCCTACGAATATTACTATAACTATAAATATTAAGATTATTTTTATTATGCTAAATCTTTTTTTATTCTTTTTTTTCTTACTTTTTTTAGTCATAAAAACCTCCATTTATCTTACAAATTAATATTATAACATAATTTATAAAATAATAAATAAAAACATATGTATTTGTTACAACATTGGAAATATGTTAATATTAATTAGAATTATTTTTATCTAAGGTATATTATCCCATATTTTAGGTAATTTTGCATTAATTTATTCTTAAATCGTTTTTAAAAGAGGAGAATTCATGGAAAAAAATTATGAAAAATGTATTACTGTAGGTGTAAATTTAGGAAATAAAAGTAATGACATACAAGAGTTAAACAGCTTGGTAGAGGCTGTATCAGGAAAGGTGCTTTTTACAATAGAACAAAATAGAAAAAGTATAGATCCCAAATATTATGTAGGTAAGGGAAAAATTGATGAAATTAACAATCTAGTAGAAATGGAAGATATAGATTCAGTAATATTTAACAATGAGTTAAGTAATACTCAGATAAGAAACATAGAAGAAAAAATAAACTGTAAAATTATTGATAGAACAAATTTAATCCTGGATATATTTGCATTAAGAGCAAAAACCGGCGAAAGCAAGATACAGGTAGAGTTAGCTCAATTAGAATATAGATATTCTAAATTAAAAGGTAAGGGTATTGACATGTCCAGACTTGGAGCTGGAATTGGTACAAGAGGTCCTGGAGAAAAGAAACTTGAAACAGACAGAAGACATATAATGAACAGAATTGAAGAGTTAAAGAAAAATCTTGAAAAAGTTAGAAAAGTAAGAAAAGAAAAAAGAAAAAGAAGAATGAAGAATCAAATACCTACTATAGCTGTAGTAGGTTATACTAATGCTGGGAAAAGCACATTAATAAATGCCTTGACAAAGGACTACGGAGTTAACCAAAAAGAAGTATTCGAAAAAGATATGCTCTTTGCCACTTTGACTACTGAAAATAGAAAATTGATTTTCCCTCATAATCTTGAATTTGTTATAACTGACACTGTAGGATTTATCAATAATCTACCTACTTTTTTAGTCGAGTCATTTAAAAGTACATTAGAAGAAATAGCTTATTCAGATATTATACTGAATGTAATTGATATAAACTCTGAAAATATTAAAGAACAGAAAAAAGTAACAGAAGACATTTTAAAAGAGTTGAAAGTAGAAGGCATCCCTATTATTAATATTTACAATAAAATAGACACTTTAAATGAAGAATACAAGGATAAAGATTATGAACTTTTTATATCAGCTAAAAAGGGTGAAAATATAGAAAGCATACCGAAAAGAATATGTGAAATAATTTACGGCAGGGAAAAAGAAGTGAATTTAACTGTTAAATATACTGAACCTAAAAAAATAAATTATTTAGAAAAGAAATATAATATAATAGATAAAGAAATGAAAGAAGAAGGCATAAAATTCACAATAAAAATCAGAGAAAAACAGCTGGAAAAACTACGTGATGGAGAATATAATGTTGAAGGAATACAGGACCATACATAAAAGCTCAGAAAGCATAATGGAAATAAAAAAATCAAAATTTATAGGTAGAGCATTTACTTGCGAAAGTGAAGAAGAAGCA
>JBEPWV010000041.1:0-6958 GCA_041642175.1 Clostridia bacterium | reverse complement strand
TGTAAGGAAGGATGATTGGAAAAGAAGTCTGTGAGAAGCCCTAGCCCTATTTGCGAAGCAAATATTGGCAGGTCTCATACAACCTGACTTCCAAGAATCCGACTGTAAGGAAGGATGATTGGTTAAAGAAGTCTGTGAAAAATACTATTATTTCGATTACTTATCAATAATTAACAAGAAATACAAAATAAATTCTAATATTTCAACTAAAAAAACACAGGGAAAACCTGTGTTTTTTGCGTCAAAATTCAGACGAAATTAAGATAGTTATTGAAGTGATTGTAAGTAAGAAATAAATTATGTTGTTAAATATAATATTAAAAAATTAACATGTGAGCTTTATTTAATATAGATTATTCGAAGAAACTGCATAGAGAGTAATTTGCTAAGAAATACAGAATAAGTGAAAAAGCTTTTTACGAGGCACTGTTTTGCCTGCAAAACGAATTTGACGAGTAGCTTTTAAGCGTTTCTTGTATTTCTCAAATTAGGAACTCGCAGTTGAATGAATAATCTATATAAATCAAGGGCGTTCACTTTATAACTAAACCTTACTTTCCGTACAACTCCACAATCTTTCTAATTACAAGAACAGCCTTTTCCATTGACTCTACTGGAATATATTCGTATTTACCGTGGAAATTATGACCACCTGTAAAAACATTCGGAGTTGGAAGACCCATGTAAGATAATCTCGCTCCATCTGTACCGCCTCTTACAGGATTAATCTTAGGTTCAATACCTAATTCTTCCATAGCTTTTTTTGCTGTTTCTACAATATGGAATACCGGTTTAATTTTTTCGCTCATATTATTGTACTGGTCTTCCATTTCCAAAGTAATTCTATCATCGTATTTAAAATTCATATAATCAATAGTCTTTTTAAACAGTTCCTTCTTTTCTTCAAATTTTTCCATATCGTGATCTCTAATGATATATTTCATTATAGTTTCTTCTACATTACCTTCTGTTTCTATTAGGTGATAAAATCCTTCATAACCTTCTGTATATTCAGGTTTCTCGTTAACTGGAAGCATACTATTAAATTCAAATGCAAGTCTTAAAGAATTAATCATTGTATTTTTTGCAGTTCCAGGGTGAACATTTTTACCTTTAATTGTTAGTTTAGTTTTAGCTGCATTAAAGGTTTCATATTCCAAGCCACCAATACCTCCGCCATCAATAGTATAAGCAAAATCAGCACCAAACTCTTCGACATCAAAAGTTTCTGTTCCTCTTCCAACTTCTTCATCAGGAGTAAAGGCAATCTTAATATCTCCGTGCTTAACGTCAGGATTTTCTATGAAATACTCTAATGCTGTTATAATTTCAGCTATTCCGGCTTTATTATCAGCACCTAAAAGAGTAGTACCGTCTGTTGTTATAAGAGTTTGGCCTTTATAGTTTTTTAGTTCTGGAAAATCTTCGGTTTTTAAAACAATGTCATTATCTTCATTTAAAACTATATCTTCTCCATCATAATCTTTAATTATTTGAGGATTAACGTCTTTACCGGAGACATCTGTAGCTGTATCCATATGAGCTATAAATCCTATAGATGGAACCTCTTTATCAGTATTTGATTTAATTTCAGCCCATAAGTTGCAGTTTTCATCTAAAGTAACATTATCGAAGCCTATCTCTTTCAATTCTTTTTCTAATTTTTTCCCAAGTTCAAACTGTTTTTCTGTACTTGGATTTGTTTTTGATTCTGAATCTGATTGGGTATCAATTTTCACATATTCTAAAAATCTTTCTAAAACTTTTTCCATTTTGGACCTCCTTAGAGTTTTTTTATTGTTGCTTTGAAGTATACTATAAAATGTTGGGACAAGATAACCCCAACATTTTATAGTAGATAATTATTAATTTGATTTATTTAAAATTAATTTTTTTAAATTCTTCGATAAAATCAACTACATAGTCAACAACAGAATTAATTATATTCTCACCGTTTTCTGCAGTAGAATCTGCAGGAGAAGTACTGTAATCTGCGCCGCTTGCATGACCGAATTCCATCAAATCTCCAGTATCAGTAGTATCAGCTGAGTTTAAATAAAATCTCACTACACCTTCTTTAAATTTACAAGCTGAACCATCTAAAATATCAACTTTATCAGTAAGAGATTTATTAGTTGGTATTGAAGCTTTTTCAATTTTCACATTTTCAGGAGATAAATACATCATCATAGAAGTTTCAACTATGTCTCCGTGTCCTCTCATGCTCCAATCTTTGTTGATTCCACCTGCTACATCCCACCATTGGAAGTATGCAGAAGTATATCCACGTTCTCTTAAATTTTTACATACACTAGTTAAAGCTGTGCCATTTCCACCGTGGCCGTTGATAAAAAGAAAATGTGTAATTCCGTACTTAATCAAGCTATTTACAATTCCTAAATAATATTGTACTAAAACATCTGTCTCTACAGATAATGTACCGGGAAAGTCAGTATGATACTGGGCAAAACCTACCGGTATAACTGGCGTTAAAATAACGTCTGTTTTTTCGCTAATTTTCTTAGCTAAAGTATCAGCTATCTGAAAATCAGTTCCTAATGGCATATGCGGTCCGTGTTGTTCCACACTACCAGTTGGTATTAAAGCTACATTTGTTTTATTAAAATAATCCTTTGCCTCTTCCCAAGTAATTGAATGTAATGGTTTAAGCATAAATACCTCCTTTTAATTGTCAACTGTTAACAATTAATTATATTTTATATAAGAATATCATATTATTATTTAAAAATCAATTAAATAAAGGCGAAATTATAATAGCTTAAAATCATATAATTTTCAAATGAAGTAATTTTATACACATGATAAATTATTGTCAACACCTTGAAATGCTTATATTATAAGAACGGTAGATTAATATTAATAATTGTCGACAATTAAACATTGAATAAAAATTTACAGTATGGTAAAATCAAATTAAATTTCCAAGGAAACGTTTTCAAATATTTGTAGTTAATAAGATGTAAGTAAATAACTTAAATATTTGGAAATATAATTCAGTTATCAAATTGTTAACAATCGATAACTGAAAAAATTAATAAATAATTCCAGGAGGGGAAAATGAAAAAAAGAAATATTTATTTGATTCTCACATTAGTAATTGTAATGAGCATGCTTTTTGTTGCTTGTTCACCAGCTGAAGAACCTGAAGAACCAGCTGAAGGTGAAGAACCAGCTGAAGGTGAAGAACCAGCTGAAGGTGAAGAACCAGCTGAAGGTGAAGAATATGCAGATGAAATTGTTGTAGGAAAACTAACTGACGCAGCATATCTTGACCCTAACCAATCTGTAGGTATTGGAGAAATTATCGTAACGAGTCAAATATATGAAGGACTTGTTGCTCCAAACCCTGATACTAGAGAAATCGAGCCTCAATTAGCAGAAGATTGGGAAATTAGTGATGATGCTTTAGTTTATACTTTTAACTTAAAACCTAATCTTAAATTCTCAGATGGATCTCCTGTAACTGGAGAAGACTGGGAATGGTCTCTTTACAGAGCAAGAGATGCTGAAACTTCAGGTTATAGATTTGCAGCAGCTCCTATAGATACAGTTGAAGCTACTGATGAACAAGTTGTAATTACACTTAAAGAACCTTCCGCATCTTTCTTAGGTAATTTGTGTATGTTTAATCTAACAGTTGGATCCAAATCCCATTGGGATGCTGTTGGAGAAGAACAGTACGCTATGGAACCTTTAGGCACAGGACCTTACATGCTTAAAGAGTGGGCAAGAGAAGAATACATAACACTTGAAAGAAATCCTAATTATTGGGAAGAAGGCATGCCTCTAACCGATATACTACAATTTAAGGTTGTTACAGACGATAATACACGAGCTTTACAGCTACAAGCTGGAGAGATTGATGTTATGATGGATGTTCCTTTTTCTATGATAAGCCAGATAGAAGAAGATGATAGTGTTGAAGTGCATACATTCCCATCTACACAAATTAGATATATGTTATTAAATACTCAAAAAGAACCTCTTGATAATGTAGATGTAAGAAGAGCTATTCAAATGGCAATTGATAAAGAAGAATTGGCTGATATAGTAACCCTTGGTTACGGAAAACCTGCTCATTCAATACTTTCTGAAACCCAAGGTGATTGGTTCTACAGTGATCTAGAAATAGACGAATATGATCCCGAAGCAGCTAAAGAACTTTTAGCAGAAGCAGGATATCCAGATGGCATTGAACTTGATATATCAGTTTTATCAGGATCTGCAGTATATGAACAGTTGGCAATACTACTACAATCACAACTTGCAGATGCAGGAATAGATGTTACAGTTAACTTGCTTGAAAGAGCAGCTTTGCTTGATGAATTTCAATCACTTTCCCATGAAGCAACAATACTTCAATGGGTTGATGACTATCCTGATCCATCCGGAATTATGAACTGGACACTTCAATATGACCAAAGTGATGCTTGGTATACAGGCTTAGATGATACAGATCTTGAGGCATTCAATGAAGAAGCTAATTTAGAGTTAGATCTTGAAAAAAGAGTTGGAATGTATCATACAATACAACAAAGAATATATGACAATGCTAATGTACTTCCGTTATTCAGCAACTCATTTGTATGGGCATCAGACGAAAATGTAGAAGGATTATATATTTCTCCATTTTATGTTTTCCATACTAAAGAATTAAGAATGATGAAATAATTTAAATTAACAAACAGGGCCTAATAAAGGTTATATAATATATTGGGCCCTTTTTTTTAAAAAAAAAATGAAATACACTTTTAAGACTATAACTAAATATAAATCGAAATAAATATAAATTCCGAAATTCCTATTTATATTTTATAAAAGGAGGAAAAATGGAATCAATTAAATACATATTAAAAAGGATCTTACAAATGATTCCTGTTATGCTTGTTGTTTCAATAGTAATTTTTTTGATGATAAGATTAATACCCGGTGATCCTGCACGACTTGTATTAGGAGAAAAAGCTACTAATGCAGCAGTTGAGGCAATGAGAGAAAAGCTTGGATTGAATGAGTCATATTTTGTACAATATTACAAATTCATGAAAGGGATTTTTACCTTAGATTTGGGAACTTCTCTTAAATATAGAAGACCTGTTTCAGAACTTCTGCTTCTAAGAGTAAAAGTTACAGTTATGCTCACATTTATCTCAACAATTTTTTCTTTAATAATAAGCTTTCCGCTAGGATATTACGCAGGTAAATATAAAGACAAATTGATAGATCAAATTTTCAGGATAGTTGCCCTTGTTGCTGTTGCGATGCCTCAATTTTGGTTTGGATTGCTTCTTCTGATTTTGTTTGGTGTGAAGCTCAGATGGCTTCCTGTTGGAGGTTGGGGAGAAACACTACTTACACAATTAAGAGCACTAATACTTCCAGGTCTTACTATGTCACTATTGACAAGTGCACTTTTAATAAGAAATATTCGAAATTCAGTAGTAGATATATCTAAAATGGATTATGTTGATTTTGCTGTAAGCAAAGGAATAAGTGAAAGAGCTGTAAAAAATAGACATATATTAAGAAATGCCCTTATATCAACAGTAACTCTTTTACTTATGAGGATGGCATATATGCTTGGAGGAAGTGTAATAATTGAAATAGTATTTTCTTTACCAGGCATAGGAAAATTAATGATAGATTCAATATTTGGAAGAGATTATGCTGTTGTTCAGGCGGTTGTTTTTATATTTGCCTTTTTAATTCTCTCGATTAATCTTATAACCGATATAATATATTCATTCCTTGATCCGAGAGTTAAATTTTAATAGATTTTATTGGAGGAAAACATATGACAGATCAAAACAAAAAACATGTCACAGATCAAAAAAGAGAAGATCTACTACCTTTTTCTAAAAAACCAACTATAAAAAAGAAAAAGAAAGAAATTCCAGAGTGGTTAACTAAAGCTACTTTTGTTAGTGGAGTTATTATTGTACTTATTGCCTTAATATTAGCTCTTTTCCCTCAATATATTGCAACTCATGATCCTATTGCAGTTGACGGAAGGGCACTCCTACAGGAGCCTAGTTCTGAGCATTATTTTGGCACTGATAATTATGGTAGAGATGTATTTTCAAGAGTTGTTTGGGCAACGAGAATAGACCTTCAGATTGGTATATTTGCAACTATAGTTCCTCTTATTTTTGGCAGCTTAATTGGATTAATTGCTGGTTATTACGGAGGGTTAGTGGATAATATACTAATGAGGATTATTGACACTCTAATGGCATTTCCTTTCATTATACTCATTATAGTTATTATAACAATATTAGGACAAGGTATTAGAAATGTCTATATAGCTATTTGGCTTGTTGGTTGGATGACCTATGCAAGACTGGTAAGGGGAGAAATATTAGCACTTAAAAATGCTGAATTTATACAAGCGGCTAAGGTTGCTGGATTTAAAGATTCTAGAATACTATTGAGACATGCACTACCAAACGTTGTGAGTTCCGCAGTTGTTTTTGCAGCTTCAGATGTTGTATTATGTATGTTGTTAGGTGCAAGCATGAGCTTTTTAGGCCTAGGAGTTCAACCACCAACACCTGAATGGGGAGCAATTTTAAATGAAGGTAGAGGATATATAATGAACGCATGGTGGATAACCTTTTTTCCAGGTCTATTTTTAGCTGTAACAGGTGTTGGTTTTAGCTTGATTGGAGATGGACTAACAGACTTCTTGAGGACGAAAGGAAAGTAGGAGATGACAAGATGAATAAATTATTAGAAGTTAAAGATTTAAAAACATATTTTATGCTTAAAAATGAAACAGTAAAAGCAGTAGATGGAGTATCCTTTGATGTTTATGAAGGAGAAACCTTTGGAGTGGTAGGAGAATCAGGATGTGGTAAAAGTCAAACATGCCGCTCAATTTTAAAGTTAATAAAAGAACCAGGAAAAATAGTAAATGGAGAAATAATATATAAAGGCAAAG
>JBEPWV010000040.1:0-6969 GCA_041642175.1 Clostridia bacterium | reverse complement strand
AAATCTAACTCAAGACCGAGTTAGGATTCCAAGTCACAAGGACGTACCTACTAGAGAAAAAGAAGTAGCTGAATTCATCTACAAATACTGTAGAAAAAATGGACTTCAAGCTGAATATCAAAATGTAGACGGAATCAGAAAAAATGTTAATATTTATTTAAAAGGCCAGGGAAGAGGAAAAACCATCCTCTTCAATGGTCACACCGACACTGTACCACCATATGAAATGACAATAGACCCCTACAAAGGAGAAATAAAAGACGGATTTTTATGGGGGAGAGGTTCAAATGATATGAAGGGTGCATTAGCCTGTATGATTACAGCTGCACTTGCCCTTAAAAGACGGGGAGACAAACTACCCGGAGACATCATAATATCTGCAGTAGTTGGAGAAGAAGAAAAAAGTGAAGGTACAGAAATGCTGGTAATGTCCGGAGTAAAAGCCGACGGAGCAATAGTAGGAGAACCATCAAACTACGAATACGCTATCGGACATAGAGGATTGGAATGGCTGGAAATCAAGTTTTATGGAAAAGCTGCCCACGGCGGAGTTCCTGATGAAGGACTAAATGCTATATCCATGGCTTCCAAATTTATTGAAGAAGTAGAGAAAAGTCTTTATCCTAAACTTAAAGAACGATACAATGAGTATATGGGACCATCAGTAATGAATCTCGGTACCATACAGGGAGGCACTCAGCCCTCAACAGTAGCAGACTTCTGCTCGCTAAAAATAGACAGAAGGTATATAGTGGGAGAGACAGTGGAGTCGGTACTGCAGGAATACAAGAAAATTATAGACAAAATAAAAGAAAAATATCCGGAGCTAAAAGTAGAAGTAGTAAGGATGGCATCTAACCTTATGAATAAATACGACCACATGTACCACTATACAAAACCGGAAGAAGAAATAGTAAAAACAGTAGATAAAACTTTAGAAGAACATCTAAAGAAAAAACCTAGTATCACGAGAAAAAGAGGCTGGACTGATTCAGCTACACTTTCTTACTACGGTAATATACCTACAGTAATTACAGGACCGGGAAATTTAAGCTATTCCCACACTAAAGACGAAAAAATACCTGTAGTAGATTTGTACAATTATACAAAGATATATGCAGAAGTTGCAGATAAATTCTGCAGATAAATATATTAATCAGGCAGACTGTTCTGCCTGATTAATCTTAGGAGGAAGTATAATGAGCACTTTAAAAATAATCAACGGTAAAATACCTAATTTTTATGAAATGAAATTAGAAGAAAAAGACTTACTTATTAAAGACGGTAAAATAGTAAAGATTGGTAAAATTGAAGAAGATACAGACCAAACTATAGATGCTGCTGGAAAGATTGTTTCCCCAGGATTTATAGACATACATATGCATGAAGAAGTAATTGAAGATGAAAAAGATCCCTATTTAACATCCTACTACGAGCTTAAAATGGGTACGACTACTTGTGTAGGTGGTAATTGTGGTAATAATAGACAAAGTGTAAAAGAGTTTAAAGATTATATAGATAAAAACGGAGCTCCTGTAAATTATCTATCCTTTATAGGACACAACTACCTTAGAAATCAGGTAGGAATTGATGACAGATATAGAGCAGCTACCGATGAAGAAATAGAAAAAATGAAAGAACTTATAAAAGAAAGCCTACCATTGGGAATACTAGGAATATCCTACGGAATAGAATATTCACCGGGAATTAATTTTAAAGAATTAGTTGAACTAACCAAGGCACTAGATTCTAAAAACTATCTACTTTCAGCCCACTACAGAAGCGACGGAGAACAAAGTATAGATTCCATTAAAGAAATGGTTAAGATTTCGACAGATTCAGGGATGCCTATGCAGATATCCCACATAGGAAGCTGCAGCGCATTTGGATTTATGAAGGAAACTTTAGACATGATACAGGAATACAAAGACCAAGGGGCAGATTTAATGGCGGACTGCTATCCATATGATGCTTTTGCTACATTTATAGGGTCTGCTGTATTTGACGACGGATGTTTTGAAAGATGGGACAAGACCTACAGCGACATACTCCTTACAGAAGAACCTTTGAAGAATGTAAGATGCAATAAAGAAATTTTTGAAAAAGCAAGAAAAGATTATCCGGATATGATTGCAGCAGCTTTCGTTATGAGAGAAGAGGAAGTAATAGAAGCTCTAAAGGCACCTTTTGTGTACGTTGGAAGCGACTCTCTATTTAGAAAAGATATGGGACATCCAAGAGGAGCAGGAAGCTTTCCAAGAGTACTAGGAAGATATGTAAGAGAAATGGGTGAGCTGGATATGATGGATGCCCTTTGGAAAATGACCTTGGGTCCGGCACAAAGACTGAACCTTTCTAAAAAAGGACAAGTTAAAGAAGGCATGGATGCTGATATTACTATATTTGATCCTGAAACAATAATAGACGGTGCAACCTTTGCAGAACCTACACTTCCACCTGTAGGAATAAGTCACGTTATATTAGATGGAAAAATCGCCGTCAAAGATAACGAGGTAGTTGAAGGAAGGCTTGGAAAATTCATAAAATATAAAAAGGGAGACAAATAAAAATGAAAGATAAAATTATTGAGTTAACTCAAAATCTTGAGCAGGAACTAAAAGAATTAAGTATAAAGATTTATGAAAACCCTGAACTAGGTTATCAAGAACACAAATCTTCAAAACTACACATAGACTTACTTAAAAAATACGGATTTGAAGTTGAAGAAAACTATATGAATATAGAAACCGGATTTAGAGCAGAATATGACTCGAAAAAAGAAGGACCTACAGTAGCATTTTTAGTAGAATACGATGCTCTTCCAGGAATAGGCCACGGATGCGGGCACAATATTCTGGGAGCTACAAGTACCGGAGCATCTATAGTTCTTAAACAAGTTATAGACGAAATAGGCGGAAAGGTAGTTGCATTTGGCACACCGGCAGAAGAAACAAGCGGAGCAAAAGTTGTTTTTGTTGATGAAGGTGCCTTTGATGATGTAGATTTTGCTATGATGGCACATCCAAATTATGCCTACAATAGAAGTGGAAAGTCTCTAGCACTAGAACCAATAGAATTTGAGTTTACAGGTAAGACATCTCATGCAGCAGCAGCTCCTGAAAAAGGCATAAATGCTCTAGATGCAGTAATAAATACCTTTAATGCTATTAATGCCCTTAGACAGCAAACAAAATCCGATGCTAGAATCCACGGAGTTATAACTAATGGAGGAGATGCAGCAAACATAATACCAGACAAAGCTGTAGCTCAGTTTTACGTAAGAGCTAAAACAAAAACATATTTGGATGAATTAGTAGAAAAGGTAAAAAACTGCGCTAAAGGAGCGGCATTAGGAGCAGGAGTAGAGATAAAAATTTCAAACTACGAACTTAGCTACGATAATTTAGTTACAAATCATACAATGGATAATCTATTTGTAGAAAAACTTGTAGAATTAGGAATACCAAAAGAAGACATAAAAGATCCTAGAGAAGGATACGGTTCTGTAGATGCAGGAAATGTAAGCCATGTATGCCCTACAATACATCCATACTTTGACATAACAAATGATGAAAATATAGCTCCTCACACAAGAGAATTTGCAAGCTGCACATTAACGGGATATGCATATGCAAATATGAAGATTACAATAGGTGCATTAGTACTTACAGCAGCTGAAATACTAAAAAACAAAGAACTTATGGAAAAAATCAAAGAAGAATTTGAAAAAGCTGAGAAGTAGGAGTAAAATATAAGCATAAGGAGGATTTTTTATGAACAAAAAATTAGCCCTAATGCTTATATTTTTTACTTTATTTGGATTTGGATATTTGCATAATTCAAATACCAAAGAAAATGTAGACAGAGGAGAAAATATAGTTATAGGTGAAGATGTAAAAATTCCAGAGGAATTTTATAACTAAATAATTTTAAATTGTGGTACACAGAATTAAAATAGGTTAGAAGGGACTGAAAATGGTTTTAGAGAAAGAAAAACTTATAGAATTTTATAATGAATTGGATAGAAGCTACTTTATGGAAGAATACAAAGAGCATGCAGATAAAGACAGCCCTCTTCCTATAGGTCACGGACAGACTATATCACAGCCAAGTTTAGTTTTGAAAATGACTCTTCTTTTAGAAATACATAAAAATTGTAAGATCTTGGAAATTGGTACTGGTTCGGGATACCAAACGGCTTTACTAGCTAAATTTGCTAAAGAAGTATATACAGTAGAAAGAATAGAAACTCTTCACAAAAAAGCAAAAGAAAGATTGAAAAATGCAGGCTATGACAATATCTACTACAAACTGGATGACGGCAGTATAGGTTGGGAAGAACATGCTCCATACCATAGAATTATTGTCACGGCTGCAGCTGCTGAGATACCTCAAGAACTTACTGAACAGCTGGCTCCTGGAGGCAGAATGATAATTCCTGTAGGACCCAGATATTTACAGGATTTAATGCTAGTAAGAAAAGATGAAGAAGGTAAAATTACAAAAGAATTAATAGAAAAAGTTAAATTTGTTCCTCTAATTGGCAAATACGAATAATTTAGTCTTTTTATAAAAAGAATAGGCTGATAATTATATTCATTAATACATTACGACCATTAAATCTAATAATAAAAAAACTACATTATGTAAGTATATGTCTATTAGAAAATTGATTCAAAATTTTTTATTTAGAATCACTTACATAATGTAGTTTATTTTTTTAAAAATAAAGAAAATAGTTACTAAATGTAAGTTTGAAATACTTTACAAATGTCTAAAAATATAGTAAAATTACAAAAAATTAATAAATATAAAGATTCTTTAACCAATAACAAATAAATATGATTGTTGTCTAATAAATATAATTAGTCAATCATTACAGCTTATTTCTAATAGAAAAGAAAAACTTACTAATTGAAAGAAAAACAAATACATTAATTAAGGAGCTAACATTATGGAATATAATAATACAACCTACAATTACGGATCAAGAAGAACCGTGGTTCAAGGGAAAAAAGGCATGGTTGCTACTTCCCAACCATTAGCATCCCAAGCAGGCCTTGATATTTTAAAAAAAGGTGGAAATGCTGTAGATGCTGCAGTTGCTACGGCAGCATGTTTAACTGTTGTTGAGCCAACATCAAACGGTATAGGAGGAGATGCCTTTGCCATTATATCCTTTCAAGGGAAACTAATAGGATTAAATGCGAGTGGTCCTTCACCAGAACTTTTATCCTATGATGAGCTTAAAAAAAGAGGATTAGAAGAAATACCTAAATTTGGCTTAACACCTGTAACAGTTCCCGGCGTTCCTAAAGCATGGGCGGAGTTAATTGATAAATACGGAAAACTAACTTTAATGGAAGTTTTAGAACCTGCAATAAGATATGCAGAAGAAGGGTACCCAATTTCTGCATCAGTATCTCAATTATGGAACAAAGGTTATGAAAGATTTAAAAAAGATACTGAAGGTAAATTATTTGAAAATTGGTATAAGGTATTTATGCCTGATGGTTATCCAGTTGTCCCTGGGCAAATTTGGAAATCTAAGTACCATGCACAGACTCTAAGAGAAATTGGTAAGACTATGGCGGATTCTTTCTATAAAGGAGAACTAGCCGATAAGATTGAAAAATTATCAATAGAGAATGATGGTTTTATTAGAAAAAGGGACTTAGAAAAATTTGAAGTAGAATGGGTGGAACCTGTTAGTGTTAATTACAGAGGATACGATGTTTGGGAAATACCTCCAAATGGTCATGGAATAGTAGCTCTTATAGCACTAAATATTATGAAAAACTTTAAATTTACAGAGAGGGAAACCTTCGACACATATCATAAGCAGATAGAAGCTATAAAACTTGCCTTTGCAGATGGAAAAAAATACATAACTGATCCACGTTTCATGAAAATGAGTGTAGAGAGTCTTCTTTCAGAAGAATACGGTAAGGAAAGAGCTAAATTAATAGGGGAAAAAGCTATTTTACCTGAGCCGGGACAACCTGATAAAGGTGGAACTGTTTATCTTGCAAGTGCCGACGAAGAAGGTAATATGGTTTCCTACATACAAAGTAATTATATGGGCTTTGGTTCCGGAGTTGTAGTTCCTGAAACTGGAATCTCACTTCACAACAGAGGAAATAATTTTAACATGACAGAAGGTCATGTAAATTGTGTGGCACCTAACAAGAAACCATATCATACAATTATTCCAGGTTTCTTAACAAAAGATAGCAAACCAATAGGACCTTTTGGAGTTATGGGAGGATTTATGCAACCTCAAGGACATATACAGGTTATTTCCAGTATGATAGATTTTAATTTAAATCCACAAGACGCACTAAACGCACCAAGATGGCAGTGGATGGAGGATAAAAAAGTAGAAATAGAAACAGAGGTAAGGAAATCTTTAGCTGAAAAACTATCAGAAGCAGGACATGATATTGATATGAAAATAAGCGATTTAACCTTTGGAAGAGGTCAGATTATTTTAAGAGATGACCATGGTGTTTATACCGGAGCTACTGAACCAAGAACTGATGGTTATGTAGCAGTATGGTAATAACATATATATATTAAATAGGAGGGAACAAAATGAAGAAGAAATTAGCATTAGTACTGATACTATCATTATTAATCACTGTAGTAGTAGGTTGTAGTGGAGAGGATGAAGTTGCATATCCTGAAAAATCCATTCAATTCATAGTACCTTGGAGTCCAGGTGGTGGTAGTGATGTAGCAATGAGAACTGTAGCAAATCACGCAGAGAAATACTTTGGACAGCCTTTAATAGTTGTTAACAAGCCAGGTGTAAGTGGAACAATAGGATTGATGGAATTAACTGAAAATCCAGCTACCGGTTATTACATAGGAATGATTCATGAAGGCCTTGTTATAGCTCATCATGCAGGAGTTACGGAAATCAATTACGATGATTTCATACCTATAGCAAATATGACGGATACTCCG
>JBEPWV010000039.1:878-7018 GCA_041642175.1 Clostridia bacterium | reverse complement strand
ATTTTCACTTGAATCAATAAAATAGTTTTTAAATCCTTCTACCTCATTAACTATCTTGCTGCATACAACCAAAGGATTTACAGCTTTATGAGGTATAGCTATATGCCCACCTTTGCCCTTCACCTTTATTTCCATCATATCTGTCCCAGCCATTATTGGACCGTATTTTAATCCAATTTTTCCACTTTCAATGTCCGGCCATATATGACTTCCAAATATGAAGTCTACCTTTGGGTTTTCTAATGCTCCGTCTTCTATCATTCCCTTAGCTCCACCTTCTGTTTCTTCAGCTGGCTGAAAAATAAACTTAATGCTACCAGATAAGTCATCTCTTAATTCATACATTATTTTAAGTAATGATAATGCTATTGCCATATGTCCGTCGTGTCCACATGCATGCATTTTTCCGGAATGTATTGACTTATACTCTGTCTCATTTTCTTCCATAATAGGAAGAGCGTCCATATCTGCTCTATAGGCTAAATTTTTTCCTGGTTTCGAAAAATTCAAAGTAGCTACAATTCCATTTCGACCTACATTTTTTCTAATAATTAAATCGTACTTTTCTAATTCTTTAAGTATATAAGCTCTTGTTTCAGGAAGATCGTAACTTAATTCAGGTATCATATGAAGATCTCTTCTCATTCTAATTATTTCACTTTTTATTTCTTTTGAATAATCATCGATTTTTTTGTAAAGCTCTTCTCTATTCATTTTTGTTCTCCTCTTAGATAGATTAAGAAGGATAAAAATCCTTCTTAATCTATATTTTACTTTGTTTCTTTTGCTATTTCAATGAACACTGTTAAAGAATATCTTCATTTATTTTATTAATTAAATTTTCTGTCTTTACTACCGTGCAGTAAACTCCGTCTAGAGTTCTCAAAGAGCTTCTATGTAAGTCTTCATTAAATGCTGCTGTCCCATCTTCCACTAAATAAACACTGTAACTTTTATCTGAAGCATCTCTAACCGCAGTTTCAATGCATTCATTAGTCAAAACTCCTACTATGACCAACTTATCAACATTTAAGTTTTTTAATATATAGTCTATATTAGTACTGTTAAAAACACCGGAGGCAGTTTTAGAAATAATGATTTCATCAACTTTTGGCTTTACCTGAGGTATAAATTCAGCAGCTTTTGATCCTTTAGATACTAAACATCCTATTCTTTTGTGCTCTAAACTTCTTTCTCTTCCATCTTTAGTTAAGGACTCTATTCTTATATGTATAATTTCTGATTCTTTTTCTCTAAAAATACTCTGAAGTTTTTTTACGTTAGGAAAAACTTTTTCTTCCAGTCTATCAAAATAATATTTATATTCCTCATTATCCCTTGAAATGTTTTTAAAAAAACCATAACCAGGACTTGCATCATGATACTGTATGTCAATACATAGCAATGCAATTTTTTCTTTATCAAATTTTTCCTCTTCAAATTTATCGTAAAGTTTTTCCGCATTGTTTTCCATTTAAATGTCTCCTTTTTAATTCTTAAATTTTTTAAATTGGACCGTAACCAATAAGCACACTGATAATTAAAAATACCCAGGAAACAAGAAAAGCTATGCCTGTATAGCTTGCTATATATCTAACCCATTTTCCAAATGGCACTCTACATAGGCCAAGCATGGCCATTAATCCACCTAAAGTAGGTGTCATAATATTTGTTAAACCATCTCCTATTTGAAAGGCTAAAATAGTAGTTTGTCTCGTAAATCCTAACATATCTCCAGCTGGTATCATAATAGGAAGTGTAACTAAAGCTTGTCCGCTACCACCTGGAATAAAAAGATTGATAATACTTTGAGTAATAGACATATATACAACCGCTACCATGTTAGGTAAATTATCTAAGTTAGAAACTAGAGCATTAGCTATAGTATCGCTTATTCCACCCTGATCCATTACTACTTTTATGGCTTGAGCAAGACCTATTATAATTGCGGCAAGAGCTGATGGTTCTAATGCTTTAGCAAATGTTTCTGCTATTTCATCTGGTTTCATCTTAGCAACTAAACCGCTTACAATTCCAACTCCCAAAAATACAGCTGCTATTTCTTTAATGTACCATCCATTTGTAAATACACCCCAAAGCATAATACCAAGACCAACTAAAAACACTAAAAGCATAGCTATATCTTGATTGGTCATAGAGTATTCACTGATATCTTTAGAAAGGGTAAGTCCTTTTGTATCTACTTCTTGAACCAAACTCGCTTCTTTATCATCAAGAATCTTTTTAAAATATCTAATATTAAACAAAACAAGTATAGTAAGCAAAACAAACACAACTAAAAGTCTATACTCCCAACCTGAAAACAAAGGCATTTCTGCAATTTTATGTCCTATTCCTACGGTATAAGGGTTAAATGGTGCTAAACCAAAACCTACAGAGATACCACCTACTGCAATAGCTGCTCCTAAAAGGACATCTCCTCCTATTGCTAAGGAAAGCACCACCGCTATAGGAACCAGAGCAATGTTGTTTTCATACCCTACAAATATTCCTAGTAACCCGTAAACGTAGGTAACTATAGCAACTATTAAAAATTTCCTTTCTCTTCCTACTTTTTTTACGAAAGAACCTATTGTATCTTCCAGCATTCCTGTTTCCTCTAAAACACCAAACATCATAGCTGCAGCAAATACTATAAAAACAATATCTGCTATACCAACAAATCCTTCAGGAATTGCTCTCAATACATCAAATACTCCTACCGGATTCTTCTCTATAGAATGATAGCTGCCAGGGAGTGTTTTAGTAACTGTACCTATATCACTTTCCATTGTCACTCTCTCAAATTCACCAGAAGGGATAATATAAGTTAATATTGCTGCTAAAACAATTATGTAAAATAATAATACAAGTGGATGTGGTATCCTATCTAGTAAGGTTTTTTTCTTTTTTTGTGGAATTTTTTCATTTGTTTTTTTATTTGCTTTATTTTCAGACATATAATTTCCTCCTATAAATTTATTATAATTTTAATATTACATCTAATATTATGTCTCCACCTTTTGCTATGTCTCCTGGTTTTGAATATTCCTCTGGACAGTGACTTCTACCGTCTTTGCTCGGCACAAATACCATTACTGTATCGCAAAGTTCACTCATTATTATTGAATCATGTCCTGCTCCACTTGCCATAACTTGATAATTATAATTTCTTTTTTTGCAGTTTTCTTCTAAATTTTCGACTAATTCTTTTGATAACTGTACTGGCTTTTCTAAATGGTTTTCTGTTATTTTAAATTCCATACCATTTTTTTCTGATAAGTTTTTAATAAAATTTTTAATATGACGAATAATATTTTTCATGATATCAGTATCTAAACTTCTAATGTCCATAGTAAATGTGGCTTTTCCAGGTATTATATTGTATGAATTTGGTTCAAGCTTAATATTGCCTATTGTCCCTACACTGTATTTATTTTGTTTTCTTACATAATCATTTAGTTTAACACTAATTAAAGAAGCTAGAAAAAATGGATCTTTCCTTGAATTCATAGGTGTAGTACCAGCATGATTAGCTTCTCCTATTAACTCTACCTTAAAAGAGCTGCTTCCTGTTATGCCTTCCACAATACCTAAATCTTTTTTATTATTTTCCAGTGTAGGTCCCTGCTCGCAGTGTAGCTCAAACATGTATTTTAGATTTTTGTCTTTATTCTTACATCTTATCACTTCTTCATTTAATTCATCCAGAATTTTTACAGCATTTTTTATGTTCACATCATTACTGTCAATAAATCTTGCTAAATCTTTTTCTTTTAATTTATTAACATACCATTGACTTCCTAAAAATGCAGTGCCGTAGGTTCCACCTTCTTCTTCTGCAAAAGCTACAACTTCTACAGGATAATCCATTTCTATATTATTTTCATTTAATACCTTTAAAATTTCCAGACCCACAACTATACCTGCTACCCCGTCGTACTTTCCGCCATTCTTTACTGTATCAATGTGTGAACCTATCATTATTGTTGGTAGATTTTTATTTTTCCCCTCCTTTCTTCCAAATATATTTCCAATATAATCCATATAGATTTTAAGGCCTAGCTCTTTCATCTTATGAATTATATATTTTTTTGCCATTATGTCTTCTTCTGTGTAAGAAAACCTAGTGTATTTGCTTTCATTTTCTGTAAACTCAGATAAGGTTTCTATCATATATTCTATTCTGTCTTTATTACAATTCATACTAACCTCCACTTATATTTGTTACATTAACTTAAAGCAATTTCTATGCCAGGATTTTTATTTTTTTATAATTACCCTATGTATTCCTTTATTTCTAATGCTTAATGCTCTTAAATGTTTTATAGCAAAACTAATTGTATTTGAATTATAATTGTTTTATTGGGATGAGAGTAGTATAATAGTTTTATCTTATCCCATTGATAACGGAGGTCTTTATGGTAAAAAGAAAAATTTCACTTCTAACTATTGACGAAGAAATAGCCTTATTTTTCAAAAAAGAACTAGAAAACATATTTGGAAGTATTTTGGAAATTAAATATTATACTCCTGAAACCAATCAACAGGAAAAAATACATCAATCGGATCTAATACTTTATACCGATCCCAGTATACTGATTGAGTTAATGGATATAATTAAATACGATTGTCCTATTTTAATGATGAGAAGAACTATTTCCAAATCCGCTGTAGAAAAAATAAGAAGTATACCCAAAAAAAGCAGATGTTTGGTAGCCAATATAAACAGCTTTATGTCAAATGAAACTCTAGCCACTATATATCAATTAGGTTCTAAGGATATAACCTTAATTCCTTTTTATCCCAATATTGATATTGTTCCAGATAATATAGATTATATTATTACTCCTGAAGAATATGATTATCTTAAAAAAGCTTCGGGTAAAATAATAAATATAGGTAATAGAATATTTGACATAAATACAGTTTTAGATATACTGTCAATACTTGATGTAGATTCTAATACCAGCGAAAAAATAATATTAGAATACTCCTTAAAAATTCCTAATCTTTGGAAAGGGGTAAACTATACTCTGGAAAACAAAAGAATACTTTCATCTCAATGGAGAATTCTTTTGGATGAACTTTCTGAAGGTGTAATGATAATAGATGATAAAAATAGAATTACTTTATTAAACGACACTTTCAAAAGTATTATCGGAGAAAAAGAATTTGAATTTGAAGGTATTACTTTATCAAAATTAAAGTCTTACTACCCTGATTTAGATGTGTTGAATAAGGATTCTGAAATAGAAGATGAACTTTTTATTTATAATGAAAAAAAACTTATTCTAACAATAAAAAAAGTACTCTTTAATAATTCCTATTATGTAAAGATTATTCTTATAAGAAAATACAAGGATGTTGTCGAAGTACAGCAAAAAATCCACAAAGAAATAATCGGTAAAGGTTACTATTCAAAATACACCTTTGATTCTATAGTCTGTAACAATGAAAAAGTTGAAGAGCTTAAAGAAATAAGTAAAAAAATTGCAAATTCCAGTAATTCTATTTTAATTTCAGGAGATTCCGGCACTGGAAAAGAACTTTTTGCAGGGTCAATACATAATTTTTCCAATAGAAAAGCTAAGCCTTTTGTTGCTGTTAACTGTGCGGCCATCCCTGAAAACTTGTTAGAATCTGAACTTTTCGGGTATGAAGAGGGCTCATTTACCGGAGCAAAAAAAGGAGGAAAAATAGGTCTTTTTGAAAGTGCAAACGGTGGTACTTTGTTTTTAGATGAAATTGGAGAACTACCTCTTAACCTTCAAGGTAGACTTCTAAGAGTATTACAGGAAAAGGAAATAATGCGAGTAGGTGGCGATTCTATTATAAAAATAGATACTAGAATAATTGCAGCTACAAACAAAAATCTTTGGGATATGGTTGAAGAAGGAAATTTCAGAAAAGATTTATTTTTCAGACTTAATATTTTTAATCTTGAAATACCTTCTTTAAAAGAAAGAAAAGAAGATATAAATCTTCTTATGGATTATTATATTAATAAATCAAGGAGAAAAGTTTTCCCAACTTTATCTTTTAAAGCTTTTGCAGAAAACTACTCCTGGCCTGGAAATGTTAGAGAACTTTTTAATGTTTTAGAATATATGTCCACTGTAAGTGAAGATAATCTCTCC
>JBEPWV010000039.1:0-868 GCA_041642175.1 Clostridia bacterium | reverse complement strand
GTTAAGTTCTACAGAATTTTTCACCTTAAGAGTTATAGATGATTTAAATAAAAACAATAAAAACTCCGGTCGTCGAAGTATAAAAGATCAATTCGAAAAAAAATACATCCCCCTATCTGAAATTCAAATTAGAAAAAACATTGATTTTTTAGAAAACCAAGGATATATTAAGGTTTATAGAGGTCCTAAAGGATGCTTAGTTGCTAAAGAAGGTTTAAAAAAAATAAATGAAAATCTGAATAATTAAAGGAGTGAAATTTTGAATAAATATATAAATAAAATGCAAAACATACCTTTAATAGATATCTTCTCTCAAAGGGAAATTGAAAATTATTTGGAAAAAGGCTGTTTTAAAATAAAAAAATATCCAAAAAATTCAATTATTCACATCGACGGTGATAAGTGTACAAGAATAGAAGTGATTTTGTCCGGTAATGTAGTAGTAGATAGAATAGATTATTCTGGTAATCTATTCACTATTACCGACTTTAAAGAAGGAGGTGTTTTAGGAGCTAATCTTCTTTTTTCAAAAAAACCATTCTATCCTCTTACTATAACTTCAAATACAGATACTGTTATCCTTGAAATAGAAAAGGATTTTTTACTCAGACTCCTTTGGACAAACAAGAAATTTTTAGAGTCTTATTTGGAATTTTCTTCTACTAATACCGCAAGATTAACCAGTAAACTCAAATACTCTGTTAATAAAACGATAAGAGAAAATATTGTTAATTTTTTAAAGGTAAATTATAGAAAAACAAATTCTTTAAAAATAAAATTGCAAATAACAAAAAAAGAGTTAGCAGAAAATTTCGGCATAAATAGAACCTCTCTTTCAAGAGAACTTAAAAAGATTAAAGAAGAAGGT
>JBEPWV010000038.1:0-7142 GCA_041642175.1 Clostridia bacterium | reverse complement strand
CCCCTAAAATTGCATTAGCCCCCAGTTTACCTTTATTCTTCGTGCCGTCAAGTCCTATCATTATTTGGTCAATCATTACCTGGTTTGTTGAGTCTACACCAAATAGCTCCGGTGCTATTATTTCATTTACATTGGCTACGGCATTTTCAACACCTTTGCCTAAATATCTATCTTTGTTTCCATCTCTTAATTCTACAGCTTCAAATTCTCCTGTTGAAGCTCCTGATGGAACAGCAGCTCTTCCATAACCTCCACTTTCAGTCCATACTTCTACTTCTACAGTAGGATTTCCTCTTGAGTCTAAAATTTCTCTTGCATAAATATCTGATATTATAGTCATTTAATTTCCTCCTTTTTTTAATAAAGATTCTCCAGTCATTTCTTCTGGTTTGTCAATTTTCATCAAATCAATTATTGTCGGAACAATATCCGCTAACCTACCTTCTCTTAAAGTTTGCTTTCCTTCGCTTATTAAAATACACGGTACTTTATTAGTGGAATGAGCTGTCATTATCTCTCCTTCAAGCAGCATTTCTTCTGCATTACCATGATCGGCAGTTACCAACATTATAAATTTATTCTCTTCAACATATTCAACAATTTCACCTAAACATTCATCTACAGCTTCTACGGCCTTAACTGCAGCATCGATGTCTCCTGTATGTCCTACCATATCCGGATTGGCAAAGTTAATTATCACAAAGTCTAAATAATCTTTTTTAAATTCACCTATCAACCTATCTTTAACTTCATAGGCGCTCATTTCCGGCTGCATGTCATATGTAGCAACCTTAGGAGATGGTACAAGGACTCTTTCTTCTCCTTCATATGGCGTTTCTACCCCACCATTAAAAAAGAAGGTAACATGAGCATATTTTTCTGTTTCAGCTATTCTCAACTGTTTTTTACCAAGCTTGCTTAAGTACTCACCAAAAGTGTTATCTAGTCTTTGAGGTTCAAAAGCCACTTCTACATTCTCTATCGTTTTATCATACTGGGTAAGAGTGACATAAGTTAAATCCAATTTTTCTCTTTCAAATTTATCAAAATCATCATCTACGAAGGCTCTTGTTATCTGTCTAGCCCTATCCGGTCTAAAATTATAAAATATTACACTATCTTTATCTTCAACTAAGCATTCTTCATCTATTACTACAGGTTCAATAAATTCATCAGTCACATCATTTTCATATGATTTTTTGACTGCATCTATTGGATCTGAATTATGATTTCCTTCTCCCTTAACCATTGCTTCATATGCTCTTTTAGTTCTTTCATATCTGTTATCACGATCCATAGCATAATATCTTCCTGAAATTGTAGCAATAGATCCTACTCCAAATTCATCAACCTTTTCTTTAAGTTCTTTTATAAACTCAACTCCGCTTTTTGGTGCTACATCTCTACCATCTGTAAAACAGTGAAGACATATTTTTTCAACGCCTTTTTTCTTTGCAATTTTCATAAGTGCATAAAGATGACCGTTGAAACTATGTACACCTCCATCGGATAAAAGACCGAAGTAGTGAAGCTTACTGTTGTTTTCTTTAACATTATCAAAAGCCTTATTAATTTTTGGATTATCTTCTATGCTTCCATCCTCTATTGCTTTTGATATTCTTGTATATTCCTGATAAACGATTCTTCCGCTGCCTATATTCATATGACCTACTTCAGAATTTCCCATCTGTCCTTCTGGAAGTCCTACATCAAGTCCGCTTGTTCTTACCTGGTTGTTGGGGTATTTTTTTATCAATCTATCGAAATTAGGAGTATTTGCTTTTAAAACTGCATTGCCTTCATAATCTCTTCCAATTCCCCAACCATCAAGTATCATCAATATTGAGGTTTTTTTATTCATATTCATCTCCTAAAAATCTATTATTTTATTAAAGTCATCACTTTTTAAGCTTGCTCCGCCAACTAAGGCTCCATCTATATCCGACTTGTTCATAAGTTCATTAATGTTGTGAGGTTTAACACTTCCACCGTATTGTATCCTTATATTTTCTGATATCTCCTCATCGTATAATTCTTTTAAAATATTCCTTATGAACTTAATCATATCATTAGCATCATCACTTGAGGCTGTTTTACCTGTACCTATTGCCCAGATAGGCTCGTATGCTAAGGTTATATCTACAATCTTTTCTTTATTTATACCCTCTAAATCTGAAATGATTTGACTTTTAACCTTGTCTTTTTCTATACCGGCTTCTCTTTCTTCTAATGTTTCTCCTACACATAATATAGGTTTTAAGTTATGTTCTATAGCTTTTTTTACCTTTTTGTTTATGATTTCATCATTCTCCTTAAAATACTGTCTTCTCTCTGAATGTCCTAAGATTACGTATTCTATATTCATCTCTTTAAGCATTAATGGAGATATTTCTCCTGTATATGCCCCTTCATCTTCATAACTCATGTTTTGAGCACCGAGAAGAATTTTTCTATCTTTCAGCTCTTTATTAAGCAAATATAGAGAAGTGTAGGGTGGACATACCAGTACATCTACATCAATCTCTTGATTTTTTTGCAAAAAATCTTCTATTTCTTTTGCTAATTTTATTGATTCTTCAGGAGTTTTGTGCATTTTCCAATTTCCTGCTATAAATGGTGTTCTCATTTTATCCTCCTTAAAATTTTATTTATCATCTATAACTTCTATTCCCGGTAGCTTTTTTCCTTCCATAAATTCCAGGGAAGCTCCGCCACCTGTAGATATGTGAGTCATAGATTTTTCTAATCCTGCTTTTTTAACAGCCGCAGCACTATCACCACCGCCTATTATTGATATTATATCATTTTCAGCCAGCACCTGGCATATTTTATTAGTTCCTTCAGCAAAATTTTCGAATTCAAACACTCCCATAGGTCCGTTCCAAATTACTGTCTTGGCATCTTTAATTAAATTTGAAAATAGCTCTATTGATTTTTCTCCAATATCCAGTCCCATATAATCTGAAGGAATATTTTCAAAGCTAACTGTTTTCCATTCAGAGTCATTGCTAAATTCTTCTGCAACTTTATAGTCAACAGGGAGTACTAAATCTACACCCTTATCCTCTGCTTTTTTCATTAGACTTATAGCTAGATCTATTTTATCTTTTTCTAATATGGATTTACCTACTTCATATCCCTGAGCAGCTAAAAATGTAAAAGCCATTCCTCCACCTATAATTATTTTGTCAGCTATATTTAATAAGTTATCTATTACATTTATCTTGTCAGATACCTTTGCTCCTCCTAATATTGCTATAAAGGGTTTTTCTGGATTTTCTAATACCCCGCCTATTTTTTCAATTTCTTCTTCTACGAGAAATCCAACTGCATTTGGTAGTATTTTAGCTACACCAACATTTGAAGCATGAGCTCTATGAGATGTACCAAAGGCATCATTTATAAATAAGTCTCCAAGTTTTGATAGTTCTTTCGCAAAATCTATGTCGTTTTCTTTTTCTTCCTTTCTAAATCTTGTATTTTGAAGTAGTAGTATTTTATCATAATCTTCATTTGATAGTTTTACTACTTCTTCGTTTACAACATCGTCGTAATCTCCAAAAACAACCTCAGTATCAAGAACTTCTTCCAACCTTTTAGCTACGGACTTTAGACTTAATTTCTCCTTAGGTAATCCTTTAGGTCTACCTAAATGAGACATAAGCACTGCTTTTCCTCCCTTTTCTAAAATATATTTAATTGTGGGTACAGCAGTTGTAATTCGGTTATCATCGGTGATTTTTCCTTCATCATCTAAAGGTACGTTGAAGTCACATCTTACTAAAACTCTTTTGTTTTTAATATCTAAATCTTTAATAGTTTTTTTCATGATATCCCTCCAATTATCTTATAATCTAATACTATTACATTATTAAAATAAAATAAAGTGCTTAACAGCACTTTATTTATTTAAATCTATAGTTTGCTCATATACCTTGCTGTTCTTACCAACTGAGCAGCATATGACATTTCGTTATCGTACCAACTTACTACTTTAACCATCTGTTTACCGTCAACTTCCATTATTCTTGTAAGTTGAGCATCAAATAAACTTCCGTAGGTCATTCCTATAGTATCGCTGGAAACTATAGGATCATCTGTATACCCTAAAGTTTCATTTGCAGCTTCTTTCATTGCTTTATTTATATATTCTACTGTAGTTTCCCCTTCTAGCTCAACTACTAAGTCCACAACTGATCCTGCAGCTGTAGGAACACGCATTGCCATTCCATCTAGTTTTCCATTTAAGTGAGGCATTACTTTACCAACTGCTGCTGCTGCTCCTGTAGATGTAGGTATTATATTTACTGCTGCTGCTCTACCTCTTCTAGATTTAATTCCTTTGTGATGAGGACTATCTAAACTTGGTTGATCGTTTGTATATGCATGTATTGTGGTCATAAGTCCTTTTACTATTTTAAAGTTATCATCCAAAACTTTTACTATAGGTGCTAAACAGTTTGTAGTACAGGATGCTGCAGACACAACTTTTTCACTACCGTCTAGTATATCATGGTTTACGTTATAAACTACTGTCTTCATTTCACCTTTTCCCGGTGCTGATAATAATACTTTTTTAGCTCCGGCTTTTATATGTCTTTCAGCTTCTTCTCTTTTAGTAAATACTCCCGTACATTCAAATACTACATCAACCTCAAGTTCTCCCCAGGGTAGGTCTTCCGGTTTTTTTTCTGCGAAAACAGGAAATTCTTTACCGTCAACAATAAGCTTTTGGTCTTCTCCCATTTTAAAGGATACACCATCTCTTTTGAATCCTCCCTGTGATGAGTCGTACTTAAGTAGATATGCTAAAGTTTCAGCATCAGTTAAATCATTTATTGCTACTATCTCAAAGTCGCTATCATCAAACATTAACCTAAAGGCTAATCTCCCAATTCTTCCAAATCCATTAATTGCTATTTTTGTTTTCATTATTATCTTCCTTTCTAATTTAGTTTTAAAATTTCTTTTGCTGTTATTTCGTCTGTTACTAAAATGTAGTTTTTATAATACTTTGAAAAAGCATAGATTGCTTTTGCTTTTTTTATACCTGCAGATGTACATACAGCATTTTCTATTTTGTTTAAATCATCTAGTGCAATTCCCACTGAAGTAGAATGCATAATTGGTTCTCCTTCTTCATCGAAGTAAAACCCTAATGCCTCGGCACATGCATTTTTAATTTTCAATTCATCTCTTGTCAATTCCGGAAGTTTTCTTCTTAAAGCCATATCCTCTGATCTCCCTATTCCAAATAACAAAAGATTTACCTGTTTTAAATCATTCAAAATATCCTTTATCTGTGGGTTTGTTTTTAATGCTTCTAAAATATCCGGTCTTATATTGTCCGGTACATGTAGGAGTTTATATTTAGCTTCTAATTTTTTTGCTAATTTTGAAGCTATGGAATTCGACTGTATATCAATACTCTCCCCTAAACCACCTCTTCCAGGTAGCACCAGTAGATTATCAGGATATTTCTTTTTTTCCATCTGTTCTGCTACCTCTGCCATAGTAGTACCACCCATTATGGCTATCTTCATGTTTGGTTTAATTAATCCTTCTACTACTTTAGCAGTCTTTTTTCCTAAATCTTTGAAAACCATACCATTGGTTGAAGAATCTCCTTCTACTATGAATACATCTTTTATGCCTAATTTTTCTTTAAGGTTAATTTCAATATCTTTTAATCCTTTTATTTTATAAGATATCTCTTCCAGATCTTCTATTAAATCCTCACCTTTTTTAGATATAAACATACCGTTGGATTCTACTATTATCAACTCCATTTTTCTTAAATTATCTATCTCCGATCTGATTTTTCTTTCTGTTTCTCCAATCTCATTGGCAAGTATTCTTCTACCTATCGGTTGATAATCTTTAATTATCTTAAGTAAATTGTATCTTTTAAGCATTATTGATTTTACTTCAGGAGCCACAATATTTAGTAAATTTAGAATTTTCTTTTCTTTCATATTAAACTCCTTTGGTCTAATTTTGTCCTATATGAATGTTTTTTGTCCCTTGTTTGTATTATACAATCATTCAGTAAATATATCAAGTTTGATTTCAAAAAAAAACAGCTCGAATGAGCTGATTTTGAATTAATATCTTCTTCTTATTGATGATGATGGTATCCCTACCTCATCTCTATATTTTGCTACTGTCCTTCTAGATATTTTAATATTCTTTTCCTTCAGTTTATCGGCAATTTTTTGGTCACTTAAAGGTTTCTTTCTATTCTCAGTTTCAATTAAATCTTTAATTGTACTCTTTATACTGGTAGAAGATACTCCTTCATCACCTTTTTGAACTCCGCTGGTGAAAAAGTACTTCAACTCGAATAAACCTCTTGGTGTCTGTACATATTTTCCATTGGTAGCCCTACTTACTGTTGATTCATGAACATCTATATCTTCTGATACATCTTTTAATACCAAAGGCTTTAAATATTTTGTTCCTTTATCAAAAAATTCTCTTTGGAATTTCAGTATTGATGTTGTTACGTTGTACATTGTTTGCCTTCTCTGCTCAATACTTTTCATCAACCACATAGACGAATTGAATTTATCGCTTAAAAATTTGCTTGTATCTTTATCTTTCACTTGATTAAGCATTTTTTTGTAGTAGCTGTTAATATGCAAAGATGGTACATTGGAATCATTTACTAATATTATATATTCTCCATCAACTTTTTTTATAGTTACATCAGGAGTAATATATCTAATATTATCAGTTTCTAAAACAAAACCTCTGGATGGTTTTGGTTCAAGCATTCTTATTACGTCACAGATTTCCTGTACTTTTGGGATATCAACATTTAAGTCTTTTGATATATCCTGTATTCTGTTACATGCTAAATTATCTATATGCTCATCTACTACTGAATATACTTTTTTATCTATTATACCCTTATCTTCCAATTGAATCTTTAAACATTCTTTTAAATCTCTTGCTGCTATACCTACCGGGTCAAAATTTTGTATTGTTTTTAATACTTTTTCAACTTTTTTTTCACTGTAGCCTAATTCTTTAGAAATATCCTCTACTGTGGTTATTAAGTATCCCTTCTTGTCCAGACATTCTATAATATGTTCACCAATTTCTTTTTCCCAGTCTTTTGAAAACGTTAGCCCTAATTG
>JBEPWV010000037.1:0-7158 GCA_041642175.1 Clostridia bacterium | reverse complement strand
AATAGAAAAAATTGCAGAGGGTCTGTAAGAAAGGAGGTATATATGAAAAAAGTTGAGTATACAATAAAAAATAGTATCGGTTTACATGCAAGACCAGCAGCCATTTTTGTAAAAAAGGCAAACGAATTCATAAGTGATATTAAAATACTTAAAGAAGATAAAGAAGCTAATGCAAAAAGCATTATAAATGTTATGTCCTTAGGAGCTGTTCAAGGTTCGGAATTATCTATTCAAGCTAAAGGCGAAGATGAGTCTGAAGCTTTAGATGCTTTAACTGAGTTGCTCGATTCATTTGTAGATGAGTACTAAAAATAATCCCTCTAATCGGGGATTATTTTAGTTATTAATAGACTTATTTTATCTGAATCGTGTTTTATATATTGTTTTTCTACTTCTAAAAAATCTTCTTCTATTATTTCAATATTCAAATCTTTAATTATCTTTCTTTGATGATTATCAAGTAATACTGGCTCGGACTTTTCTTTTTTATACTTGTCTAAAGTGTCATTATCTGCTAACTTGTTATTAACAAATATATAATCAATTATATTTTCTCCACAATGATCTATTAGGGTACTTAGATGATTATAAACATTGTATCCATCTGTTTCTCCTGGTTGAGTCATAATATTTGTAATATATATTACCTTTGCTTTTGATTCTTTGATATGTCTTACTACATCCTTTACTAAAATATTTGGTATAACACTAGTGAATAAAGACCCTGGACCTAATACAACAACATCTGCCTCCCTTATACTCGCAATAGTCTCATACATAGGTTCTGAATTTTCAGGAATTACCATCATATTTTTTATGCTATCTCCTGTTTTTCTAACATATTCAGGAATATAGTTTTCTCCATAAATAATTTCGCCACTTTTAAGTTCAGCTTTTAAACTAGCATCTTCAAGGGTCATAGGTAGGATTTTTCCTGTTATTCTGAATATACTACCTAATTCTTTTAATGCATGTTCAAAATCTCCGAATATTTCATACATTGCCGCGATAAATAGATTTCCAAAAGATTGTCCTTTTAAATATCCTTCTTTAAACCTATGCTGCATTAATTTTTCAGTTATTGGTTCAACGTCGGAGAGAGAAATAAGGCAGTTTCTTATATCTCCTGGAGGAAGCATTCCCATGTCCTCTCTTAACTTACCAGATCCACCACCATCATCTGCTACAGTAACAACAGCTGTTATATTATCCGTATAATTCTTTAAGCCTCTTAGAATTATCGACAGTCCTGTCCCTCCACCAAAAACCACTATTTTTTTTCCGTTACTTTTATTCATTATATCATTCACAGCATCCACTAGTAACATCTCCTCCTCTTGATAGGATATAAGTGTTCCCATTAGAATTTTCTTCTTCAAAGTCAAGTTTTTTAAAGAAATCTACAACATCTTCACCGCACTGAACATATATTTTTTTTATTCCAATTTCATAAGCTTTTCTAATTAATATTCTAAGCATAAAATCGCCGTAATATTTCCTTTGAAATTCTTTCTTCACTCCGAAATTATCTATAAAAAATTTTCCTTCTTTTGATAACAATCTTCCTATTCCTACAATATTATCATTATCTTCGAATATTCCTATGTTAAAAGAAAATTCATCATAAAAGTCTTCTCCTGAATTTTCACCGAAAATTTCTTTTCTTAATTCAATAACTTCTCCCAATTCTTCTTTTCCTTTAAACCATCTGCTTGTAATCATAACTAATCACCTCTAAAGCCATTTTTTGTTTCTGAAGAATTTCATCATTCCTAAAAATATAATAATACAAACTAACCAAAATATCCAAAAACTATATTTATTATCAAGACCAGGTATATATGTAAAATTCATACCATAAACCCCTGCTAAAAATGTCATTGGAATAAACACAGCAGAAAAAATTGTTAAAACAGTCATAATCTTATTCATTCTGTTGCTTAAATTTGAAATATATATTTCATAAATACCATTTATCATTTCTCTAAAAACATTTAAATTATCTATCATAAAATACACATGATCATAAAGATCATTATAATACTTTTTAATTTCCGGCTTTTCATTTTCTAACAAATTCTTAAGTATTTCTTTTAAAGGTATTATTGAATTTCTTAATTTAGCTAGCTCTTTTTTATAATAGTATATATCTTTAAGTAAATCATCCTCGCTGTTTATCATAACATCTTCTTCTAGTTCTTCAATGGATTCCTCTAGCTTCATCATTAAGACAAAATAATTATCTACAATGATATCTAAAAGTATATAAAAAAGATACCCTGCACCATTTTCTCTTACATTACCTCTGTCTTTAACTATTCTATCTCGTATTGAGTCAAATACATCACCTTCAATTTCTTGAAAAGTTATCAATATATTATCCTTGTAAAACATTGAAATTTGCTCATACATTATTTCTTTTTTCCTATTTATCATATTTAGTAGAACAAAAGTAAAGTCTTCTTCAGTTTCTAATTTAGGCCTCTGTCCTACATTAAGTACATCCTCAAGATGCAAATCAGGAATAACATATCTCTTTCCCAAATATTTAATTAAATCCAAATTATTAAGTCCAAATACGTTTATCCATAAAACTTCTTCTTGATTAACTGAATTTAGCTTTTGCTCTAATTCTTCTATGTTTTTATACTCAAAATAATCTCGATGATAATTATTCTTTTTATAGTTAATTACTTCAACTTTAACCTTTTCAGCTTTATCCCCTGTATAATATAAATGTCCTGGTACTTTGCCTTTTTTGTTTTTATATGTTTTTAGCAAGCTCAATTATCCCCTCAACTCCTTCATTGTTTTATATGGAAGTCTATATCCAAAAGCAGGTAATCCCATTAAACTAAGTGCTTTTTCAGTTTTATGACTTTTAGGAGTTTCTATTCCTATTACTCCAATCTCCATATCCTTTTTTAATTTTTGAAATATAACTGGTTTTAATGTATTTAAGTCAATTGCTGATATTATGTCTGGTGAAGTACAAAAGACTTTTTGGTTGTTAAATGTTATCAAAAATTGATCCTTAGCTAAAATACTATAAACACCTCTTTTTTTTTCTTCCTTTCCTACTATTGTGAATCTAGTCCATTCCTTGTTAAAATCAGCCTCTGCTATATTAATAACTTTACCTTTAAATAGTTCAACAACTTCTCCGTATATCGAATCATTTGCAGCTTCTTTTATTTCCGATATAATATTATCATAATTACTGTGTCGAAAAGAATCTCCTATTTTTTTTGCAAAGGTTATTGTGCCAGGAATCAAAGCTTTCTTTAGCTTTTCTCCTTTTTCCAAACCCGTTGCAAAAAAACCTAAGTTATCTATTCGACTTAGAACCTTTCTTATTTCATTTTCGATATTTTTAGTCCCACTTCCGCTAAATACATGAACAATATCCATAGTATCCTTTAATACAAAGGGTGATATGCTTATATCATTTATTTCTAAAGTTGTCATTTGAAGCTCAGTAAAACACCTTCCCATAACATCCCCATCTATAATGGGAAGATCCATCAATTTAGCAGTAATTATTGGATAAAGTAAATTAATACCAGCTCCTTCGTAAGGATACAATGCCGATATTTTTGTTTCTTCTATATTTTCCATTCTTAAGATAGTATCCACTCCATTTTTACCTGAAAAGTTGTAACTATCTATAACATTTGAAATTCCCAACATGCCGTTTGAACAGTAATAATTTTCATTTATCATATCATCTGTTTCTAGAAGCTCTATATAGTCTTTACTAATTAGTATCTCAGATAATATTTTTTCAAAATTTTCGGTATCTCCGCCACCACCGGAACTCAATATCTTACCACCTAATGCAAGAGGTGTAATCCAGTCTGCATCTATATATTTCATAATAAGTCTCCTCTTTGATAATACCTTTCTCTTCATTATATTATTTTTTACCTAAAGTCTCAACGTATATATTAAATTCAATTCTTCTTGCTCCTTTATAAAATATTGTAATTTTTGTTTATTTCCCTGATTTAGGGGTATAAAAATAATAATATCGATAAAAATTATTAGCAAAGGAGTGAATAAAAATGAAGAAATTAAATATAAAATTTGCACTAGTATTGTTAGTTGCACTTTTAACGCTAGCTGGGTGTAGTTCAACTACTCCAAATGAAGAGCCTGAAAATCCTGAAAGAGTATTTACCATTGATGAATTATCCGAATACAATGGAAAAGATGGTAGCCCTGCATATGTTGCTGTAGATGGTGTTGTTTATGATGTTACAGATGTAGATGCCTGGCCAGGGGGAAGTCATAACGGCCATGAAGCAGGACAGGATTTAACTGAAGAAATAAAAGAAATGTCTCCTCATGGGACATCCGTTTTAGATAATATTCCTGTAGTAGGTGTATTAGAAGACTAAAGATACGGGAGGTGATTTATGTATTCTTTTTTAGGATGGCTAAATGTTATAGTATTCGGTGTTTTAGTTGCACCTTATGTTTTAAAGTTTTTAAATAAAAATTATATTAAATCAGGAAATAGTAAAATTAAAAATATAATAAAATTTTTAAGAAAATTACATAAACCATTAGGTATTTCCCTTGCTATCATAGCTTTAGTTCACGGTTATTTAGCATTGGGAAGCTTAAGACTTCATACTGGAAGTATCTTATATGTTTCAATTATCATTACCTCCGTATTAGGAGGTAGTTTTTACAAGTTAAAAAAGAAGACGCTTTTTACTTGGCATAAAAGATTTGCATTGATATCTCTTATTATACTTATGATACATCTACTTTATCCTAATGCAATTTATTATTTATTAAACTAAAAAAGCCCTTAAAATTTTCATAAGATATATTAATAAAATAAATTTAAAAGAGCTAACTGAAAAATAAAATTCAATAGCTCTTTTTTAATATTTAATTTTTTAATTATATTTATTTAGCTAAATTTTTTAGAGTATCTCCAGAAATTCTATAAGTGGTCCATTCATCCATTTGTTCAGCACCTAATGATAGGTAAAATTCTATACTTGGCTTATTCCAGTCTAAACACCACCATTCAAGACGGCCGCAACCTCTTTCAACAGCTATCTTAGCCAATTGTTTTAATAATGATTTTCCATATCCTTTCCCACGATACTCTGGCAGCACAAATAAATCTTCTAAATAAATACCTGCTCTCCCTAAAAAAGTTGAAAAATTATGAAAAAACAAAGCAAAACCAACTTCCTTATCATTTTCCATTGCGAAAATTACTTCGGCTTTTTCTTTTTCAAAAATCCATTTGTGAAGCAGTTCTTCTGTCGCGACAACTTCATCTAACATCTTCTCGTATTCAGCCAATTCTTTTATAAATTTTAATATTAAAGCAGTATCTTCTTCTTTTGCATGTCTAAACTGTAATTTATTTTCCATTTTAACACCTCCTTTAGATTGTTTTTGCGATTTTCTACAAAAAACCACTATCCTCTATATATTCATGAATTTTGATAACTCAATAATACTCATATCAATTTTTTTATTTGAATTTTTCTCCTACACTGCCCCATTCCTTCAAATATTCTTCTTTAGTATAAACTGGTTTAAATTCTTTTACTACTCTCTCAGCCTCTTCTGCTTCATCATACAAAAGATCAATTATACTTAGTGTTAAGGCTTTTGCTGCTCCTAGATATGCTATTTCTCTATCTACAAGACAATAATCATCTGAATGAAAATTTCCAGAAGCTCCTCCTATTCTGGCTTGTAGCGTAGGTATAATACTAGCAACATCACCAACATCTGAACTACCGCAACTATGTTCTGAATTCTTTAATACCCTTTCTTCATCAAATAATCGAATTAAATTTTGATGCATAATTTCTTGTAAATTTTCATTTGGTTTAGTTGGAAAATATCCTGGAAGTGAGTTAACAATGCATTTTGCACCCATTGCATCTGCACCTGCATGCCAAGATCTAGTTACTCTTTCAGTAGCGTTTAAAATCGCTTCTACATTAGATCCTCTAATATAATTCTCTAGACGCACATCAGCTGGAATAACATTAACTAGATCGCCACCTCTAGTTATAATTGGATGAATCCTAATATAATCTTTTTCTCTGAAGGTTTCTCTTTGAGCATTAATAGCTGTCAGAGCTATAGTAGCTGCATTTAATGCATTTACACCTGCATGAGGAGCACCACCTGCATGAGCTTCCTTTCCAATAAACTGAATTTCTTGTCCTATAAATCCATTACCAGAGTTTCCAGCTGCAGCCTTAATAGTATCATTTCCTTCGTCTTCACTAGAAAAAGTATGTTGCATCAATGCTATATCAACATCATCAAAAGCTCCTAACTTAATAAATTCTTGTTTTCCTCCTAAAAAGCTAATTTCACCTTTATTAATCAATTCATTTCTATAACCAATTTCAACGAATTCTTCTGCAGGAATTGCCATTATACTAACATCTCCTGATAGGCTTTCCATTATATCAGTATCTTTTAAAGCGTAAACAACCCCAATTATCCCAGCAATCATACAGTTGTGTCCACAACAATGTGCAGCACCTGTTTTCGGATCACTATCTGGATGATTTGGTGATACTACTGAATCTAATTCTCCCATTACTGCTACATTATACTTAGAATTTTTTCCTTTAATAAGTCCTTTTAAGCCAGTAATACCTATCTTATCTTCATATGGAATTCCCATAGTTTCAAAAACTCCCTTAACCTTTTCTGCTGTTTTAAATTCCTTATACCCTAACTCAGGCTCATTATAAATTGAATCACCTATACTTAATATTTCTTTTCTTTTATTATCAATAGCATTTATCGCTATTTTCTTTAATTCTTCTTTTTTTACTTTCATAATAAATTCTCCTTTTGAGTTAACTGTTTTTTATTAATAACTTTTTTTAATTTTTTTTAATTTTTAGTTATTCTATTTTGGTTGTGGAATAGGTATATCATCAGTAATTGGACATATATAAATTTTGCCATTCATAACCTTATGAAATTCCTTTTTTGCATCTTCAATAATACTTGGATCTTCTAAAGCCTTGATTCCAGCTACTGCCATAACTTTTGCTGCTGTAATCATTCCTTTTTCACCTATTGAACTACCCGTACTTGATGTAACTTGCCAGCTGTGACCTGCTGCACCTATATTATTAGTAGCAGTATAAA
>JBEPWV010000036.1:0-7144 GCA_041642175.1 Clostridia bacterium | reverse complement strand
ATCTTTATAATCTTCATATTTAGATCCTGAATGATAACCTGATAAGTTCCCTTTACCAATATATCTTTTTAAAATTGCTATGATTTTACCTCCGATTATTTCTATACGAGTTGTGTAATTTTTATCAGGATTAATATATTCTTGTATAACAAAAGGGAAATCCGGAATTTTTTTCAGAGCTTCTTCCAGTTCTTTTTTGTCTTTTAATATAAAAGTAAATTTAGATCTTCCACCACAGTCTGGCTTTAATACACAAGGATAGTATATTTGATAGTTATTTAAATTTATACTACCTTGAAAATATCCATATACCTTTGGTATTGGTAAACCATAATTTTCTAAAATATAGGATGTTGATACCTTACTGCAATCATATTGATAAGATTTATATGAATTAATCATAGGAATATTGTAATCATCTATTATTCTCAATATAGACACGGCCAAATTGTATGATCTTTTATAGCCTCTAAAAGGTGAACTTGGGAAAATTCTATTAACAATTAGTCTATGTTTTAAAATAGAATTTATATTAACAGCATCTTCCTCCAAATTAATTAGCTCAGCTTTTATTCCTGAATTATTTATATATTTAGACAACTGTTGATTTGACCATTCAACTGATTCATATAATATCCCTATTGACATTTTTTACTCCTGACGATTAGTTTGTTTTAAATATATCATATCTTATTTAAAGACAAAAATAAAAATTTTTTCCTTCTATTAAAAACTCATTTCATATCTGTAAATTTATATGATTTAATGAGAATATTATAATCTATATATAATTAAATTGCCAATATACTTTAAATCGGTATCAATTCTCTTTTTTTATAAATACATAATTATTTTCATCAGAGAATTGATTAACAAAACTATAACCTAATCTATTATAAGTTTTTATATCTTCAATATCTTCAATTTGATTTTCCGCCATAAATCTAACCATATCTCCTCTAGCCATTTTAGCTAAAGTTCCTTTTTCTTTGACTTTGCCATCAATTAACTCACCAAAAACACAAGTTATAAACTTAATATCTTCGTTTAAATGTTTAAAAATAATGTCGCTGTATTCTTTTGAAGCTAAGTTTAGAATTGTATTTGTTTCAGAAAAAAGTTGATTTGCCAATTTATCATCCCAAAATTCATACAGAGAATCTAATCTTTCATCACCTAATTTTGATTGCATTTCTAATCGGTAGGGAACAATTCCATCAAAAGGACGTATTATGCCGTAAAAACCGGATAAAATTCTAAGATGTTTTTCAAGATATTCAAATTCCTTAGTTGAAAAAACTCCTGAACCCATGTATTTATATTGAAGTCCTTCAAAGGAAAGAATTGCAGGAGTTAAGTTTTCATAAAGGTTCATTTTTTTTATACGATTGTAGTTAAGCTCTGCTAGCTTATCACTACATTTCCATATAGCTTTTAATTCTTCATATTTTAATTCTTTTAAATAATCTAGTAAAATTTCCGTTTCTTTAATAAATTCGGGAAGTTGATTGTAGTCTAAAGAATCAGTATCCATATTCATTGTTTTTGCTGGGGAAATTATAATTCGCATGAGTACCTCCTTTATTGCTTATAATATTACTATATCACAGCAGTTAGTAGCAGGCGACCAAAAAACCTAATTTTATTTAAAATCAAAGTATGGGTTAAAAAATGATAGTGTTAATTTAATAGTTAAAATCCATTTATTATAATAAATATGTTATAATAATGAATAATCAATGAATTTTAAAAATGAAAGATATAAGTCATGTATACATAAAATCTTATGGAGGTAAAAAATGATCGATTATAAAGAAAGAATAAAAAATTTGAGAAGTTACATGGAAAATGCAGGTATTGATTTGTGTTTTCTACCAAAATCTGGAGAACAAGAATATCTAACTGGAATACCTAAAGGGCTATATGATCCAACCTACAGCAATTTATATGGTGATTGGGCAAAGGGGATATTTGTATTTAGGGATAAATCTTATTTCTTAGTTCCTGAGATGTTGGTTAATCTTGGGCATGTAGTTGAAGATAAATACGGGATAATTGATGAATACATTACCATAATGGAAGGATTATCGGTTGAGGATACAGTTAAGAATGCTTTAGGAGAGAGGCTTCAAAAAACAAAAAAAATAGCTGTAACAAAAAATACATTTTCATCAACAATTATTAATTTGAAAAGTATGATTCCGGAAGTGGAGTTTATATCCTTAGAAGATTATGTAAATAGTTTAAGAATGATTAAGACAGATTATGAGATATCTAAAATGAGAGAGGCAGCAGAACTAACTGATGAGATATTTGGTGAAATTGTTCCTCTTCTTAAAATAGGTATGAGTGAAATAGACATAAAAGCAGAAATAGATCACAGGATACTACAAAAAGGATGCGAAGGTAACTCCTTTCATACAGGAGTTTTAATTAGCGGTGGAAAAAATAAAACTCACTGGAGTAACACTACCGGGAATATAGTAGAAGAAGGTTGTACTGTTGCTTTTGATTTTGGTATAATGAAAGATGGATTTTGTTCTGACTTTGGAAGGACTGTCTATGCAGGTGAACCAACAAATGAAATGGCTAAAATTCATGATATTGTCATGAAGGCTCAGCAGCTGGCTATAGAAGAAATGATACCTGGCAAAATCACCTGCGAAAATTTAAATATAGTTGCTAGAAAATACATAAAAGAACAAGGCTATGATAATGGATTTAGACATAGATTGGGACATTCTATAGGAAGAGATGTACATGAATATCCTTATCTTATGCCTGGTTATAAAGAAATTCTTCAAAAAAACATGACATTCACAATAGAACCATCTATTATCATTGATGATAAGTTGCTTATAAGAGTTGAAGATGTTGTAGCAGTTGGAGAAAATGGAGGGATAGCTTTAAATAACTATTCTAAAGATATTATTGTAATTTAAGAATTGAGAAAGGAGGAAGAATTATGGAAGGTACAATGAGAAAAAATATTAAAAAAGGATTAAAAGTAAAGGTAGTTCAAAAACAAGATCAACCCTCGGGAGAATTAACTGAAGGAATAGTTTCAAAAATTCTTACAAACTCTCCTACTCATCCCCACGGTATTAAAGTAAGACTTGAAAGTGGAGTGGTTGGTAGAGTTAAAGAGATTATAAAATAAATTTATTTTAATATGATATAATAGAAATGTATTAAATAATAAATGAATTTATAATTTTATGAAAGGTGGTCAATATAATGAAGAAACATGTAAAAAACAATGTGCATTGGATTGGTAAAGTTGACTGGGAACTTCAAAAGTTCCACGGTGATGAATACTCTACTCACAAAGGTTCAACTTATAACTCATATTTAGTACAAGAAGAAAAAACTGTTTTAATAGATACTGTATGGGAACCATTTGCGAAGGAATTTGTAGAAAATCTTGCAAAAGAAATTGATTTGAAAGAAATAGACTATATTATAGCTAATCATGGTGAGGTTGATCACAGCGGAGCTTTACCTGAATTAATGGAGCATATTCCTGACACTCCAATTTACTGTACAGAAAAAGCAGTAAATTCCATTAAAGGACAGTATCATAAAGATTGGAATTTTAAGGTAGTGAAAACTGGCGATAAGATTGATATAGGGAATGGAAAAGAATTGATATTTGTTGAAATGAAAATGCTTCACTGGCCGGATAGTATGGCAACTTATATGACTGGAGACAATATACTGTTTAGTAACGATGCATTCGGACAGCATTATGCTACTGAAATGTTATTTAACGATTTAGTAGATGAATGCGAGCTATTTGAAGAAGCTATCAAATACTATGCAAACATTTTGGCTCCTTTTAGTGCTATTCTAAGAAGAAAGTTAGATGAGATTATTTCCTTAAATCTTCCGATAGATATAATCGCAACAAGCCATGGTGTAATATGGAGAGATAATCCTATGCAGATAGTTGAAAAATATGCTGAATGGGCTGACGACTATCAGGAAAATCAAATAACAATAATATATGATACAATGTGGAATGGAACTAAAGAACTAGCGGAAAGAATTGCTGAAGGGATTACGTCTATAGATAAAGAAGTTATGGTGAAAGTTTATAATTTACCTAAGAGCGATGCCAATGACCTAGTCACGGAGGTATTTAAATCTAAAACAGTAGCTATAGGTTCTCCAACTATTGGAAGCAGTATTTTGCACTCAGTTGCTGGATTTGTTCATTATGTTAAATCTATGAAATTTAAAAATAAGAAAGCTGCTGGATTTGGATGCTACGGTTGGAGCGGAGAATCTGTAAAAGTAATAAATAAATCAATGGAAGAAGCTGGATTTGAGATAATTGGAAAAGGGTATAGAAATCAGTGGAACCCGGATGAAGAGTCTAAAAAACAAGCAATAGAATTTGGGAAAAAAATAGCAAAAGCTTAAAATTAAACTACATAAAATTAATTTGAATTGGTTAAAACACTTCTATTCTGATATATTAGAATAGAGGTGTTTGTTTTAGATTTAAAACAAGATTTCTCTCTAAGTACATAAGTACTACAAGGGACATAGTAAAAAATTTAAAATATTTATTAAGAGGAGTAAACAGTGAATAAAAAAGAAATAAAGAAAATACTAGAAAAAAGCAACATATTAAATAAAATAAAGGATAGGGAAGAAATTCTTTGGATAAATAATAATATAAAGAATATTGAGAATTTTGATATAGAAGGTTTATCAGTAAAAGACATAGATGATGCTGAAGAAAGATTAATGCGATTTGCTCCTTTTATTATGAAAGTTTTTCCTGAAACAAAAATAAATAATGGACTTATAGAATCACCCTTAGAAGAAATTTCAAATATGAAAAATATATTGATTTCAAAGTTTAGTAAAAATTTTGAAGGTGATTTATATATAAAGATGGACAATCTTCTTCCAATAGCAGGCTCAGTTAAGGCTAGAGGAGGAATTTACGAGATACTTAAGCATACTGAAGATTTAGCATTAGAAAAGGGTATTATTAAAAAAAATGAATCTTACGAAAAGCTAAAGGAAGATAAAATTAGAGAGTTTTTCTCTAAATATGCAGTTCACGTTGGTTCAACAGGAAATCTAGGTCTCAGTATAGGGATTATAAGTGCAAAGATAGGATATCGAGTAACTGTACATATGTCAGCTGATGCAAAAGAATGGAAAAAGGAACTTCTCAGAGATTATGGAGTAGATGTAAGAGAATATTCTGAAGACTACGGGAAAGCTGTAGAGGAAGGAAGAAGATTATCCCAAAAAGATTCTAATAGCTACTTTGTAGACGATGAGAATTCCAAAACTCTTTTTTTAGGATATTCAGTAGCAGCTAGAAGAATTGAAAAGCAATTTAAAGAACAGAATATAGTGGTAGATAAAGAGAATCCTTTATTTGTATATATTCCATGTGGAGTAGGTGGAGCACCAGGGGGAATAACATATGGATTGAAAACTATTTTTAAAGAAAATGTACATTGTTTCTTTGTAGAACCAACAGAATCTCCTTGTATGTTGGTTGGAATGGAAACAGGGTTAAATAGTAAAATAAGTGTTCAGGATATTGGTCTCACTGGTATTACAGATGCAGACGGATTAGCTGTAGGTAGACCTTCAGAGTTTGTAGGAAATGTAATGAAACATCTGCTAAGCGGAATATTTACTATAAAAGATTATAAGTTGTATGATTATTTGAGGGATTTAATGAGCAGCGAAAATATATTCTTAGAACCAAGTGCCTGTGCAGCTTTTGAAGGACCTGCTAATTTACTAAAATACAAACAAGGTCAGGAGTATGTTGAAGAAATGAAACTAAAAGGAAAAATGAAAAATTCAATTCATATAGCTTGGGCTACAGGAGGTAGCTTAGTTCCGGAAAATATAAGAGGAGAGTATCTTAATACTTATATAAAAGAATAAGAAGAAAAAAATCATTTCATATATCTAAAAAACAAAAAAAGAGATGCTTTATCAAGTTGACTCATAGGACACCTCTTTAATATTTTTAAAATTTGAATCTATAGATTATCTATAATTTCAAGTAATTCAGAATTTTCAGGAATATCTTTCATAGAATGTCCGTAGTGAACGTATCTTAGTATTCCTTCTTTATCCACTAGCATTTGTGCCGGCATACGACCTAATTTAAATATTTTTACTTCTTGGCCGTATAGTTTAAGTACTGAACCATTTTCGTCCGGGATACCGTAAAATTCCAAGTTGTTCTCTTCCCAGTAAGATTTAAATTTATCAGCATTATCTGGACCGATAGCAACTATTATAGTGTCTTTTTCAACAAACTTATCATAATCTTGATGCAACTGCATCATATGCTTTCTGCAAAAAGGTCAAGAAAATCCTCTGTTTAATACAATTAGCACATTATTTTTTTCTTTAAAATCAGAAAGTTTTAACTTTTCACCTTGAAAGTCTTTAATTTCAAAATCCGGTGCCAGTTTATTTACTTCTACACTTGCCATTTGATCATCTCCTTTATTGACATGAGTTAAAATAAATATTAATTTATTTAATTGTATTTTATGTAAATATACTAAGATTGTCAATGTATGTTATACTATTGTCACAACATTATGATTAAAGTAATAATAAATAAGAATTTTAAATAAATTAGGAAGGACAGATATGAATTTAATAGAAGCTATTGATTTAAAGATATTAGATTTAATAAAAATATTTCTTTATCATCCACTACTAGACCAATTTCTATATTTCCTCACATGGATTGGAAATAAAGGAGCAGTATGGATATTAATTTCTATTGTCTTATTATTTAAAAAAGAAAATAGAAAAACAGGAATAAAAGTTCTGGTTGCTCTTCTATTAGGATTGATTATAGGGGATGTCATTCTTAAACCTACAATAGGGCGTATTAGGCCGTTTTTAAAATACGACTATATTACAACAATAATAGATGGAATAGGAATTTATTCATTTCCTTCAGGTCATACAACGTCCTCTTTTGCAGCCTCAATTACAATATTTATGAATAATAAAAAAATTGGACGGTATCTCATAATACTTGCTTCAGGCATAGCTTTCTCTAGATTGTACTTAATGGTCCACTATCCATCGGATGTTATTGGAGGGATTATACTAGGACTTATATGCGCTGTTC
>JBEPWV010000035.1:0-7205 GCA_041642175.1 Clostridia bacterium | reverse complement strand
AAGTTTCTCGTGTTCTAAAGTCACTGTTTTAGCTCTATTCTGAAATTTTGTGAAATGTAGATATCTATTATAAGATTCGTTAATTTGATTCAAATATTTTTCAAGTTCTTTGTTATCAGTCGATTTTACAATATAAATATGAAATCTTCTATCTAAGTCCAACCAAGCTCTTTCGTCCACAGGATCTTTACTTATTATTTCTCTCTGTTTATTTAGAAGTTTGTTTAAAAATTTCAAATCTTCAGATTTTCTATTTACAGATGCTAATTTTGCTGCAAGTAACTCCAAAGCTTCTCTTACGGAACTTAAATTTTCAAATTTTTTAACAGATAATCTTGAAACCATGGTTCTATTATTTTTTGTTATTTCTACGAATCCTTCATAAGATAATTTTTGCAATGCTGTTCTTATTGGAGTTCTGCTTATCCCTAATTCTTTAGATATTTCTTCTTCAATTAAAATTTCTCCAGGTCTTAACTTTAAGGATATAATATCTTTTTTAAGCAAGTTATAAGCTTTTTCAGATAAACTTAATTTTTTTCTGTTTTTTTCCATTCTAATCCACCTTTTTTATCACTACTTATTACAATGTACTATAAATAATTATAATTTGTCAATTAATATTGACAAAAACAGGACATTAGTATACAGTATTGTATACAACAAAGTATTCAAAAAAAGAAAGGAGCGTATAATGAAAATTATGCAAAAAAAACTTATCAAGGGTAAAAAAACAGTATTATTAATTAGCTTATTAGTATTAGTTTTATCACTTAGTGCTTGTTCAGCTGGAGGGGAAGCAAAACCTGAATCTGTTACATTAACATTAGGGCATGCACTACCAGAAGGAACTGATGCATCAGATTTACTAAATGAATTTGCTGAAAACGTAAAAGATAAAACTGAGGGAAGAGTAGTTTTTGACGTGTTTGGAAATAGTAAATTAGGATCTGAATCTGAAATGATGGAACAATTAGATATAGGTTCACTAGAATCAGCAGCTATTATGGTAGGGTCAATGCAATCAGTTGATATGAGAATGGCTATAGAAGATTTACCATATATGTGGAAAAATGTGAGTTATGCAAGATCAGCTTATGATGGTGAATTTGGAGATTATTTAGCTGACATAATGAAAGAGTATAATCTTGAAAAAATAGGATACCTAGAGTGGGGACTTAGACATATTACAAATAACAGAAACCCTATAGTTAATCCAGAAGATATGGAAGGTATAAAGATTAGAGTTGCTCAAACAAAGCTTAGAGTTGATGCTTTTGAAGAAATAGGAGCTCTTCCAACAATAATGGCCTTTAGTGAATTATATGGAGCATTACAACAGGGAGCTGTTGATGCACAGGAAAATCCTCTCTCAACTATTGCGGCAGCTAACTTAAATGAAGTACAAGATTACTTATCTTTAACTGGGCATTTTTATAATACAGTTATGGTTGTAGTAGAAGAAGATTCATGGAGTAGTATAAGTGAAGAAGATCAAAATATAGTTTTAGAAGAGATGGCAGTAACTTCAAATAAAGTTAGAGAAGCAAATGACAATGCACAAGAAAAATATCTTGGTATATTAGAAGATAGAGGAATGCAAATAAATGATAATGTAGATACAGAAGCTTTTAGAAATGCAATGCTTCCTGTTTATGAAGAATGGGAAGAAACAGAATTTGGTGAAGAATTAATGAACGTTTATAGAGAAGCTTCAGGTTGGTAAAAAATAATGTATACTTCTTAATCCAATTGGATTAAGAAGTATACATTAATATTAGGAGGTAAAATACTTTGGAAAAATTTTCAAAAAGATTATCAAAAATATTATCAAATATATTAATGGTAATAATTGTATTATTGACAGTAGTTGTTGCTCTTCAAGTAATAACTAGAATTTTAAAAATTTCCATACCTTGGGCAGAAGAACTGGCAAGGTTTTTATTAATTTGGCTTACTTTTATAGGCACAAGCGTAGCTATACACGAGAAAATGCATTTAGCTGTTAAATTCTTTGTTCGATTAGCTCCAATTAAAGCTCAATATTATATCGGACTTTTTACATACTCAATTATGATAATTTTCTTTGGATCACTTATTTTTGCAGGTTGGAACTTAGCTTTAACAACTATGAATAAGTTATCTTCGTCTTTACAGTGGCCAATGGGCTTAGTTTATTTAGTTTTACCGATAGCATCAATTTTTGCTTTAATATTTACGATGAATGAAGTTACACAATATATAAAAAAGAAAGGAGAATTTAGTCTATGATATTAGGAATGCTTACAGCCTTTTTTATATTGCTTTTTTTAGGACTTCCGATAGCTTTTACCATGGGTACCGTAACTTCGGCAATGCTTATAATTGAAGGTATTTCAATAGAAATGATGGTTCAACGAATGTTTGCTGGTGTAAACTCTTTTTCACTGTTGGCCTTACCTTTATTTATTTTAGCTGGAAATATAATGGGAGAAGGTGGATTAACAAAGAGGCTTATGAAATTAGCTAATGCTATAGTAGGAAGATTTCATGGAGGATTAGCAATGACTGCTATAACTACTTCTGCATTATTTGGAGCAGTATCAGGATCGACAATAGCAACATCTTATGCGGTAGGTTCTGTATTAGTGCCAGAAATGAAAAAACAAAATTACAGTAATGCTTTTATAGCAAGTGTAATAGGACCATCAGGTGTTTTAGGGCTTATTATTCCACCAAGTATAACAATGGTAATACTTGGTATAACTACAGGTATATCTATAGGAAAACTATTCATTGCTGGATTTATACCGGGAATTTTGTTGACGGTCTTGTTAAGTCTTTATGCAGGAGTTGTATCCAAAAAGAAAGGCTACGGTCTTTTAGTTAAGAAAAAAATGAGTTTCTCAGAATTTTTTAAAATCTTTTTAGATGCTTTTTTCCCTTTAATGACTCCGATAATCATTTTAGGTGGAATTTTCAGTGGAATAGCAACCTCAACAGAAGCAGCAGTTATAGCGGTTCTGTATGGATTGATTCTTTCTCTATGGTATGGTGAATTATCCTTTAAAAGATTTAAGTTAATTATGACTAGTTCTGCAGTTACTTCAGCTACTATTTTAATAGTTATATCAATAGCAAATTCTTTTAGTTATGTATTAACTATATTAAAAATTCCTGAGATGATAACTCAATTCTTTTTACAATATGCAAACACACCTACTCAATTCTTAATAATTGTTTCAGGTATTTTACTTGTTTTGGGTACACTTACAGAAGTTACTTCATTAATAATATTATTAAGTCCAATATTCATGCCTATAGCACTACAGTTTAATGTTGATCCAGTACATTTTGGAATGGTATTAATTATGAACTTTGCATTGGCAAACATAACTCCACCAGTTGGATTATCAACAATAGCCGGATGTAGTATAACCGATAAAGATATGGGTATTGAAGATACTTTCCCATATATACTACATATAATGTTGATTGTACTTATAGCAGTTTTACTTATAATATTTATTCCAGAAATATCTACGGCATTACCAAATATATTTAGTTAGAGGAGTAAAAAATGATAAAACATATATCAGATAAAAAAACTATAAATAATCTCAGAGGAGGAGTAGGAAAAGCTGAAATCCAAGAGATACTTAATATAAATGACATAAATGAAGTAATAAAACTCTTTGCAAAGGTGACTCTAAAGTCAAATTCTTCTATAGGATATCACAAACATACAGGAGAAGGAGAGATTTACTTTATCTTAAAAGGAGAGGGTGTCTTTATTGATGAAAAAGGAAATAGAAGAAGTGTTAAGGAAGGAGATGCATGTGTAATTCGAAATGATAATAGCCATGGACTTGAAAATGGATCAAATCAAAACATGGAAATAATTGCACTTGTGTTTGCCGACTAAATTTAATTAAATCAACAAATTTATTAACTGAATCAACTTAAAAAAATTATAAGAGGATGGTGTTTATGATAGAAATTAATAATAATTCAAAAAAACTAAACTTACAAGGTGGATTATATGAACTGTATCAGAAATCAATAAAATTAGAAAATGAAGGAAAAGATATAATACACATGGAAATAGGAAAACCGGACTTTGATTCACCTGAAGTAGCTAAAGAAGCTACAATAAAAGCATTGAATGATGGATTTGTACACTATACAGAGATGAATGGTATTGTCGAATTGAGAAAAGCTATAACTAAAAAATATAATAAAGAGTATGGAATTTCTTATAATTATGATAATGAGATAGTTGTAACAGCAGGTGCCTGTGAAGCATTACTTGCAATTTTTTTATCTGTATTAAACAAAGAAGATGAAATAATAGTCCCAAGTCCATTTTTTTCTGCTTATAAAGAGCAGTTAACCATCTCAGGAAATAGAATGGTAGAAGTACCACTAAAAATTGAAAACGACTTTAGTATAAAAGCTGAGGATATTGAAAAATACATAAATAAAAATACAAAAGCATTATTAATCAACTCTCCGCATAATCCTACAGGAGCTATTGTAGAGGAAGAAGATTTAAAAAACATTGCGGATTTGGCAAAAAAGTACGACTTGATAGTTATTTCAGATGAAACTTACGATAAATTTATTTTTGAAGGGAGCCACTATAGTATTTCTAAGATTGAAGGAATGAAAGAAAGAACTCTTATAGTTAATTCAACCTCTAAAACATTTTCAATGACAGGTTGGAGAATAGGATATGTCATGGGTCCTAAAAAAATCATTAGTTATATAAATAAGATTCATCAAAATTGTTCAACTTGTGCTACTTCCTTTGCTCAAAAAGGAGCAGTAGAAGCATTTGAAAAAGGTGGAGAGTTTACTAAAAAAATGGTTGAAGAGTTTAAAAGAAGAAGAGATTTAGTTTATAATTCTTTAAGTAAAATAGAAGGAATAAAGTTAAAAAAACCAAAAGGTGCTTTCTACTCTTTTTTTAATATAGAAGATTTAGGAATTACAGACAAAGAGTTTTGTGACTACATACTAGATGAAGTGGGAGTAGTACTGGTACCTGGAAGTTCATTCGGAGAATTTGGGAAAGGATTTGTAAGGTTATCTTACACTTGCTCTTATAAAGAAGTAGGAGAAGCCTTGTTAAGAATAGAGAAAGCTGTCAAAAAATTATAAAAAAATAAAGATATTATTATAATTACAGTATGTTAACAATGCATATATACATGTGTGATTGACATTTATACTTTTTTTTAATAGTATTTAATAGTAGGCATTGGTAAAATTGAAGTTTATATTGCCTATATTAATTACAATTAATCACATGATGAATATATTTACAAAACGGCTATAGGCTGCCTTAATTAACCTAAATTTAAAAATAAGGAGAGTAATATGAGTTTATCAAAAAGAATTGAAGAACTTACACTTGAACTAACTAACATTAAAAGTATTGTTGGATCTAAGAGTGAATTAGATTCTGTAAATGCTGTATATAAAAAATTCGAAGAAATGGATTACTATAAAGAAAATCCAGATCAGCTAAAGTTTGTGGATTTTGAAGATGATTCACTTGGTAGAAAGAGTGTTGTAGCAACAATGAAGGGTAAAAAAGGAAACAGTAATAAGACTCTTGTACTAATAGGACACACTGATACTGTAGGAATTTCAGACTACGGTAATTTACAAGAATATGCAACAAAGCCTTTTGAATTAGCAGAAAAACTTAAGGGAGTAAGTCTTCCAGAAGATGCTAAAAAAGATTTAGAATCAGGAGAATGGTTGTTCGGAAGAGGAATATTCGACATGAAGTGTGGAGTTGCTACACTTATGTGCATAATGGAAGATATATCAAAAGATTTAGAAAACTTTGAAGGAAACATAGTTTTTGGAGCAGTTGGTGACGAAGAAGGAAACTCCGGAGGAATGCTTTCTGTAGTTCAAGATTTAGTTAAAATACGGGAAGAAGAAGGATTCGATTATTTAGCAGTACTAGATACTGACTATATGACTCAGCTTTATCCTGGAGATGACAACAAGTACATATTTGTTGGAACAGTAGGTAAATTAATGCCTTCTTTCTACGTAGTTGGTAAAGAAACCCACGTAGGTGAAGCATATAAAGGACTAGATCCGAACCAGTTGGCAGGAGCTATTACTAATAAATTAAACCTTAAATTTGAATTTTGCGACGTAGCAGAAGGAGAAGTTTCTCTTCCTCCAATAACTTTAAGACAAAAAGACTTGAAAGAAGAGTATTCGGTACAGATAGCTAAAACAGCAACTCTTTACTTTAACTATTCTACTCATAAAACTACTCCGGATGAAGTAATGGTTAAATTAAAAAAAGCTACTAATGAAGCATTTACTGAAGTAGTAGACGACTTAAATGATCAGTACAAGCAGTTTTGTGAAGCAAGCAACTTCCCTCACGAGGAACTTCCATGGAAGCCAAGAGTTATGTCTTTCCAAGAATTATATGAAGCCATGAAAGCTGAAATGGGAGAAGAGCTTGATACAAAGATAGAAGAAATCAAAGAAGAACTACTAAAAGATAAATCTTTAGATGAAAGAGATTTTAGTATGAGAGTGGTACAAGAGGTTCATAAACTATGGTCAGATAAAGATCCTGTAGTAGTAGTATATTATTCACCTCCTTACTATCCTCACATCTATGTTGAAGGTAGCGAGCCTAAAGACAAGAAACTTCTTGAATCAGTTGATGAAGCAGTAAATACTGTAGAATCAGACTATAAGATTGTAAGCAAGAAATTCTATCCTTACATATCAGATTTAAGCTTTGTATCTGCACCAAAGGATCCTAAGATTATGGAAGCACTAAAGAGCAATATGCCTGCACTAGACTCTAAGTACAAATTACCATTAGATGCAATGCAAAAGCTTGGACTTCCGGTAGTAAACATTGGACCATTTGGTAAGGATGCTCACAAGTTTACAGAAAGACTTGAAAAGAAGTATTCTTTTGAAGTAGCACCGGAACTTGTTAAACGTACTATAGAAAACTTACTTTCTAAGTAATTAATACACTTTTATTGCACCTCACCTGGGGTGCAATTTTTTTGGTTATAAAAAAGATTAATGAATTATATGAAAGATTTTTATTTTTTTTTATGTTATAATTAAAGTTAATAAAAATTTAGGAAAAATATCATGAATAATACAAAAAATGAAACAACAGAAAAGTGGATAAAAGTCGGAATATTTGCAAACATTGCTTT
>JBEPWV010000034.1:0-7259 GCA_041642175.1 Clostridia bacterium | reverse complement strand
TAAGGAATAAGTTAAATATATAATACCTGTTATGTCTCCCTGTTGGTTTTTAACGGGATAAGCCATATGCTTAACCCTAGATTGCATTCCATCGTACTCTTCTGGAGGTATAGTCTCTGATATTTCTCCCATTAAAGCTTCTTCCAATAAAAAGTTGTTAACTCTTTTTACATCATATGGGTTTTTATCTACCACATTATCAATAGTACTTCCTATTATTTCTAAATCTTCATTATTTAAGATTATGTATAAGTTTTCATTATAGCCAATTTGTATATTTTCTCTTACACTTGTTTTTATTTCTTCTGTGTAATTATGCCAGTCATCTTCCTGGAGATAACTTGAACTTGCTATTATTGAGGTTATATGGCTTTTCATAGATTTTGTAATGTTATCTAATTGAATTCTTTCAAGATTATCTATAATAAAAAATCCTACTATTGCCATTGCCAAAAATACTAAAAGAAAATATATTAAAATAAATCTCCAACGGATACTTCTAAACATATTTTAAGTCCTCCTAAAATAGTAGCCTACTCCTCGTTTTGTTATGATGTACTTATCCTTATTTGTTTCAAGTTTCTCTCTAAGTCTTCTCACCGTAACATCTACAGTTCTCAAGTCTCCAAATTCGTAACCCCATACTTCCTTAAGTAAATGTTCCCTTCCAAAAGCCTTTTCTTGATTTAGCACCATATATTTAAGTAGTTCAAATTCTCTATTTGTTAAGTTAATTAATTCTCCATCTCTAGTAACTTCAAAGGTGTTAAAATCAATTGTTAAATTACCAGTTTTTAATATCTTTGATTGTTTTTCCTGTTCAGGGTCTGCAAGTTTCATTCTCCTTATGTTGGCCTTTACCCTTGCTATTACTTCTTTCATACTAAAGGGTTTAGTAATATAATCATCAGCACCAAGCTCAAGACCGTTTATTTTATCTCCTTCTTCTTCTTTAGCTGTAAGCATAAGAACTGGCATTGTGTATTCTGTTCTTATTTCTTTTAGTACTTCAAAGCCACTTTTTTTAGGAAGCATAATATCTAGAAGTATTAACTCCGGTTCAAATTCCTTAACCTTTTTTACAGCTTCAGTTCCATCAAAAGCTGTTTCCACAATAAAACCTTCTTTTTCTAAGTTATATTTAATTATATTTGCAATAGGTCTTTCATCATCTACTACTAATATTTTACTTTTCATTTTATCCCTCTTTATATTTTTATTTTATGTTTTGAATATCTTCTAGTTCTTTGTATAAAGGCTTCAATCTTTTATAAAGCTTTTTATATCCTCTATTTACAATTTCTTTATATATTTTAGCATTTTCTTCATTTGGTTTAAACACTTTCTTATAATGTATCATATTTTCCATAGCTTCTTCAAAATCTGAGTAGTATTTAATTCCTACAAAAGCAGCTATGGCAGCTCCCAATCCTGATGTTTCAAAGGTTTGGACTCTATATACCTCTCTATTAAATATATCAGCACATATCTGACATATTGAATCACTTTGAGATCCTCCTCCGGATATAGCCAATCTTTCCATCTTAACCTTTGATTTTCCTTCTATTCTCTCTATTCCTTCCAAAAGAGCAAATCCTATTCCCTCTATTATTGCTTTATAGATGTGTATTTTTTTATGTTTGTCGGAAAACCCTATTATAGAACCTCTAGCTTCCGGTCTTAATAGTTCTTTTCCCCAAAAAGGTTGAAGTATTAACCCTTCAGATCCAGGTGGTATTTTATTCAACTTCCCATTTAAAAGATTAAGTGCTTTTTGAGTATCACCGTTAGCTATTTTTATTTCTTCGTGAGCAAACTCTTCTTCAAACCATTTTACCATCCAATACCCTCTGTAAATATTTATCTCCGGATTATAATATCCGGGTCTTACAGCTGTAAAAGGCGGAAAAAGTCTCCTCAATTCAAAGTATTTCTTTGAAGTCGTTTGGATAGTAGCTTGAGAACCTAAGGAGATACTGCCACTAGTGACATCTATTGTCCCTGTTCCTATAGTTTCACAACCTTTATCTGATCCGGAAGCTATTAATGGTACCCCTGCTTTTATACCGGTAATCTTTTCAGCTTCTTCAGTTATATATCCTATTGTGTCTCCAGGATCAACTACTTCCGGCAGCATTTCTCTGTCTATTTGAAATATTTGATTCTTTACGTCGTATTTCCCGGACCAGTTTTGTTTTTTATAGTCGAATGGAATATGACCTATCATTGATGCTTTACTATCTATCAATTCTCCTGTCAGTTTATAGTTTAGATATGTTGATAATAAGACGAATTTTTTTGTTTTTTTCCAGTTTTCTTTTTCATGTTCTTCTAACCAATGGGCTTTACATTCTCTATTAAATTCTTCTGCAATTTTTTTGAATTTTACTAAGGACAATAAAATGTTAGCCCAAGACTTCATCTTCTTCGGCTTATCAGTTTTTCTTGTATCCATCCACATTATTGCATTTCTTATAGGTTTATATTCTTCATCTAGTAATACTACAGTATCTCTTTGTGTAGTAACAGAAATCGCCATTACTTTATTAAATATCTCAGGCTCTTTTATTTTTGTATCCTTCACTACATCTACTAAGTATTCCCAAAACATATCAACCTCAGCTTCTACCCAGGTATCCTTTGGTCTAAAGTATTCAGGAAAATCTTTTTTAGATTTTATTATTAGAGTCCCTTTACTATCAAAAATTAAGCTTCTTATACTTTGAGTGCCACAATCTACAGTCATTACGTACTTCTCTTTTATATTCATTTCATCACCATTCTCAAGAATTATTATATTATATCATTTTATTATTATTTTTTCATTTTTTAGTCAAAAAAACCTGATAACAATTACATTATCAGGTTTTTTTGTAATCTTGAAATTTTTACATAAATTTCTTTATTATTCGTCTTTTTTATCTTTTTCTTCTTTGTAAAAATCTCTTACATTTTCTCTTTTCATATCTTCTTCATCTAAAACTTCAGCTACTTCTGATTTATCCGGTAGTATAATCCACATCAAAATGTATATACCTACTCCAACACCGTAAAACCAAGCAACCACAAACCATAATATTCTTACTAAAGTAGGGTCTATATCAAAATATTCTGCTACCCCTTGACATACTCCTGCGATTTTCTTCTTAGATGGATTTTTATAAAGTTTTTTTGCCATTTCTTTCACCTCTTATTTATTCTATAATATATTTATACTATATTAATATTAATCATATATTAGCGAAATATTAGAAATTCATTAATTTTCCTTTATTAAAGTACTTTTTGTTAAATAATCTTTTTTTAATCGGTAATGACATTCAATGTACTTTTTCTCATATTTTAAAATAGTTTTTTCTACTTCTTTGTATTTTTGAAATCCACAGTACTCCATAGATTTTATTGAATTTACATTACTTTTCCATACCTGTGCATGAATTTCTTCTACTTTAAGGTCGTTAAAAGCAAAACTATAAACTAACTTTCTTGCTTCTTTCATATAACCTTTTCGCCAGCAGTGTTTCCCTAGTCTTTGAGATTCTGCCGGTATAATCATAGTGCCGTCTATTTGCTGTACTGGTTTCCAAAGATAATAAAATCCTATAGTTTTTCTGGTATTGATATCAACAATAGCCCAAGAGTATAAATCGTTACTATTGCAATAATTTTTTATAGATTTTCTTACTTCATTTACATTTTTTGGTACCTCTGTACCAAGCCATTGATGAATTTCAGGATTTTTCAAAATTATATATAATTGTGGTGTATCCTTATCTACATCTAGCTCCCTTAAAAGGGTTTTTTTAGAGAATAGTGTAGGTTCACTCTTACCGTTTATCATAGTACTCCTCTTATGCAATTAGTATATATATTATATCACATACCATAAGGTTTTTGAAAAATAAAAATAGCATGTCTTATAAGCCATGCTATTTAACTTCCTTTAATTACCTATACTGAGTTCCTATATATGCTGAAGGGTTTACGGTAGAACCGTATTTTCTTACCTCAAAGTGTACATGAGGTCCTGTACTGTATCCAGTATTTCCAACTGCTGCTATTGTTTTTCCTTGATAAACTTTTTCTCCTGCAGTTACATATATCTTGGAATTATGTGCATATCTAGTTGTAAAACCTCCACCGTGATCAATTTCTACTAAGTATCCGTAATCTCCATACCATCCGGCATATATTACTACTCCTCCATCGGCAGCCTTTATAGGTGAGCCTATCGACGAAGCTATATCTATTCCGTGATGGAATCCCGACCATCTCGGTCCATATCTAGATGATACATATCCAGTAGGAAGAGGATTGTTGAAGTATCCTGTACCTTTTTTTGGCGGCGGTGCTTTTAATCCGTTATACAGTACTTCTGATACAGGTTCCTCTATAGTTTTTTCTTCTACTATATTTCTACTAATTTCTACGCCATTTTCTTTTATTATTTCAGCTTTAACTTCTACTACCCCGTATTCTCCATTTCGTTTTGTCTGGTATTCATCATTATACAACCATGATACCTTTTCATATTCTGTCTCATAGGATACTTTTTGTTCGTATACTGCTACTTCTTTAGTTCTTATTCCTATGTAGGGTTTTGGTACTATTAAACTTAACTCATCTCCAGGGTGAATTAAGTTAATATTTACATCTGGATTAGCAGATATTAAATCTGAAACTTCAATACCATATTTTGAAGATATCGTCCAGGAGTTTTCTCCATTTTCAACGACATGAGTTTTATTAACTGTAGTTCCTTTTTGAATATAATATAAAAGTTCGTCGTAACTATCCAGTTCCTCTTTATGAGCTTGAATTTCCTTTATATTAACTTCTTGAGCTATTTCTATCTCTACAGAATCTGAGTCCTTTGTCATCTCATAATAAGGTGCTTTAATATCTTCTATCAACTGTTCTGCCTTTTCTCTAGATGATAATTCCCCAATAACTTCACCGTCTACTTCTATTCCGTAAGCAACAATATCGTATTTTAATTTGCCTTTAAGTTTGTTAAGTATACTAATTCTACCTGTCAATTCTTTATCTTCAGCATGGGAATCAACAAAATCTATATCGTTAAGTATTTTAACATCCATACCTTCTTTATATTGAAGTGTTTCTTTAATTTCAAAAACAATCGCATCGAAATCTTCCTCGCTTCTCAGTTCTCCAATTAATTCCCCATCCACATAAATTTCTTTAGATCTAGTCTCTTTTTCGTAAAGATCCTGTGCCTGTGCTTCAAGGTTTTTGATATTGTAGACATGAGAAATAGTCAGTACCACCATTGTTATGATTAAAAGCACTGATATTCTTTTTAAGAGATGGTTTTTAAATATTCTATTGTCATCAAAGATATGGCTAGATATGTTTTTCATATATTGTCTCCACTCGATTTTACTTTCCCTTTTTTATTCTAACATAAATAATCTTTTTAGAAAAGTATATTTTTAATATTGTATTTTTTTGAAAATTTCATTTTTATTATAATATTTGACTTAGGGTAAAAAATTATCAAATTTAATTTTATTACTTTTTTGTATTTAACAATATGTTATAATGAAAAATATCATTTTAATACAAGAATTGATTTTATGACTTTTTATAAAAGAAAATAAAAAGACAGTAGGATTTACCCCACTGTTTACATAATAAATAATAAGGGTAAACAGCCATCATAGGTATAAAACCTTTAGATCTGTGTCTTTGCGTCTCCATCTTTCGGTGGATTTGCCTTTTTCCATAAATTATTTAATTTTCTCAAATTTCATTATATAGTAATTAATTAATATTACAAGGTAAATATATATTACTTTTTCTTATTGATTAAATTATATACTATAATATGTTATAATGAAAAATATCATTTTAATATAAGGATTGATTTTATGACTTTTTATAAAGAAAAACAAAAAATGGATTTAGGTAACACGAATTTCGAAAATATATTTATAAATGACTATATGCCTCAAGCTGAGGGTCTTTTTGTAAAGGTATATATCCTTGGATATAAATATTCTCAAGATGTAGAAGATAACTTTAGTAACACATCTATATCTAAAAATCTTAGTATTACAGAAGAAAAAGTAGACGAAGCATGGTCATACTGGGAGGATCAGGGTATTATTAGAAGAAAATATACCAATGATGGAAATTATGATGTGGAATTTATGAATTTAAAACAGCTATACGTAGAAAAAGTATACAACTGTAACTCCGAACCAAAGGAAGTATCATTCAACGACTTAGTAGATTCTAACAAAAAAGAATCTACCAAGGAAATGTTTGGTGAACTGAGAAGAATCATCGGAAGAGAGTTAACCTTTAATGAAAAAAGAAAGGTTCTATCTTGGAAAGAAAAATTTTCTTTCAATAATATAATAATAATTCAAGGTTTTATATATTGTGTAGAAAGAAAAAATATTAAAAGCATTAAATATATAGAATCTGTTTTGAGTTCTTGGTATGATAGTAATATAAAAACTATAGAAGATTTAGGTAATTATTTTGAAAAACAGTCGGAAATATACGGATACTATAGAAAAATTAAAATTTCCCTTGGATTTTCCGGACGTCAACTAACAAAAGGCGAAATGGATATAATAGATAAGTGGTTTTTTGAATGGAATTTCTCAATAGAAATGGTCCTAAAAGCCCTTGAAAATTCTAGCAAAATTCCTAACCCAAACATTAATTATTTTAACTCCATATTAAATGATTGGCACAAAAAGGGATATAAAAAGGTAGAAGACATTAAAGAAAGAAAGACTGGAAAAAGTAAAAACTATAATAAAAAGAGTCAGAAAAAGTCTCTTTTTGATGACATTGAACAAACTTATGAAAACTATACACCGGAAGAACTGGATAAAATAGCTAGAAGAAAATTCAATGAGAAATATGAAGATTAGGGTGATAATGTGAATAACGATATAATTAGAGATATTATAAAAGATTACGATAAGAAAAGATTAAGAAGCAAATCCGACTTAGAATACAGAAAAAAAGAATTATACGATATGGTTCCCGAGTTAAAGGAAATTGATAGAAAAATTTCATTGATCAGCATTAATATTTCTAAATATACCTTTAGTAAACCGGAAGATTATCATGAGAAAATATCTAATTTAAAGGAAGAACTACAACTTTTAAAAAATAAAAAAAATAGTATTTATACTAAAAACAATATTCCTTTAAACTATTTGGAACCTTCTTATGAGTGTGAAATTTGTAATGATACAGGATACCTTCAAAGTGGT
>JBEPWV010000033.1:0-7676 GCA_041642175.1 Clostridia bacterium | reverse complement strand
TCTTATTTCTTCTGATAAATCATCAATCTGTCCTTTTACAGGTCTTACTTGGATTTCCGGATCTATAAGTCCCGTCGGCCTAATTATTTGCTCGACTATATTTTCAGAATGTTCTTCCTCATAAGGCCCAGGAGTAGCACTAACAAAGGTTGCAGTATTAATCTTTCCTTCAAATTCTTCAAATTTTAAAGGTCTGTTATCCAATGCTGATGGAAGTCTAAATCCAAAATCAACTAGAGTTTGCTTTCTAGCCCTATCCCCATTATACATTCCTCTAACTTGAGGTATGGTCATATGGGATTCATCTATTATTGTTAGATAGTCATCAGGAAAGTAGTCTATAAGAGTATAAGGTCTTTGTCCAGGCTTTAAATTATTTATATGTCTAGAATAATTTTCTATGCCAGTACAAAATCCCATTTCCCTTAGCATTTCTACGTCATATCTAGTCCTCTGCTCAAGTCTTTGAGCTTCAACTAATTTATCTTCTTTTCTAAGTACTTCTAATCTTTCTTGAAGCTCTATTTCAATTTCTTTAACAGCTCTTTTTATATTTTCATCTGTAGTTGCATAGTGAGAAGCAGGAAAGATAGATATATGCTTTCTTCTTCCTATCACTTCACCCGTAAGGGAATTTACCTCTGTTATTCTATCTATCTCATCTCCAAAAAATTCTATTCTTACTGCCTGTTCTGAGGATGAAGCAGGAAATACTTCCAGAACATCTCCTCTTACTCTAAATGTACCTCTTGTAAAATTTATATCATTTCTACTGTACTGTATCTCTATTAATTTTTCTATTATTTCATCTCTATCTTTAATCATGCCAGGTCTTAATGATATCACTAAATTTTCATAGTCTATAGGACTACCCAGACCATATATACAAGAAACTGAAGCAACTATTATAACATCTCTTCTTTCAAAAAGTGATGCAGTCGCCGAGTGTCTCAATTTATCTATTTCATCATTTACTGAAGCATCCTTCTCAATATATGTATCTGATGAAGGTACGTAAGCTTCCGGTTGATAATAATCGTAATAACTAACAAAATATTCAACTGCATTATCTGGAAAAAAATCTTTAAATTCATTGTATAGTTGACCGGCTAAAGTTTTATTGTGAGCCATCACTAAAGTTGGTTTTTGTACATTCTCTATTATATTTGCCATAGTAAATGTTTTACCGGAACCGGTAACTCCCAGCAATGTTTGAAATTTTTTGTTTTTATTTATACCTTCTGTTAATTTTTTTATTGCCTTAGGTTGATCTCCCGTTGGCTTAAAATCTGCTTTTACTTTAAATTTATTCAAATTATTTCACCTCTGAACATTCGTTCGTAATCATATTTTATAGTTTATATATATTTTCGTCAAGTATATGAGAAAATTGTTATAAACACTTAATATATTCTATAAATTATACCTATTTGTATATAATACTACCTCTGTCTTATAATAATCTTAATTTCTTGGAAATCTTTTTATATTTTACTTCTTTAGTTAAAAAATATATAATGAGAATTATAAAACATGGAGGTTCTTATGAAAGTATCTATAATAAAACAAGATAATTACAACTATAATAAAACAAAAGAAACATTGTTAGAAACCTTGGATAATTTAGGTGGAGTTGAAAAATTTATAAACCCCGGCGATAAAATTCTTCTAAAACCTAATTTATTAATGAAGAAAAAGCCAGAAGAAGCTACAACAACTCATCCTAATATAATAAAGGCTTTAGCGGAAATTATTGTTGAGAACGGTGGAACCGTTATAATAGGTGACAGTCCTGGTGGTCCATTTAACAGCATTATGTTAAGTACTATTTATAAAAGTACCGGTATGACGGAAGCATCTAATATAAAAAATGCTAAACTAAACAATAACTTTAACTCCTTTATTAAAGAATTTAAAGAAGGTGTTATTTTAAATAATATTTTACTTACTGACATGATTAATGATGTGGACAAAATTATAAATGTTTCAAAATTGAAAACTCATGGTTTTGCAGTCTTCACCGGTGCTGTTAAAAATTTGTTTGGACTAGTTCCAGGAACTAATAAAGCCGAGTATCATGTTAAAATGCCTGATATAAATGATTTCGCTGATTCTCTTATAGACATATGTGAATGTGTAAAACCATCTCTTCATATCATGGATGGAATTGATGCTATGGAAGGTGCCGGACCTTCAGGTGGTAGCAAGAAGCATTTAGGTCTAATACTAGCTTCAGAGAATCCTCATCACCTTGATTTAGCAGCATGTAAAATTATTGATTTAGATATTGAAGATGTGCCTACATTAAGAAAAGGAAAAAATAGAAATTTGATTGAAGATTTTGACTTTACCAAAGATATAATAGGAGAAAAAATTGAAAATTTAATTGTCAATGATTTTAAAAAAGCTCCCGCCAACAGCGGAAACCTTAGAAATATTCCAAAACCTATTATGAATCTTTTAATAGATAGATTAAAATCAAAACCGATTTTTCATCACGACATTTGCATAGGCTGTGGCGACTGTGCTGTAAACTGTCCACCAGTAGCAATTGAAATGATAGACAAAAAACCCGAAATCGATTATGATAAGTGCATAAGCTGCTTTTGCTGCCAAGAACTATGTCCAGTCACTGCAATCACTATAAAAAAACCACTTTTAGCTAAGCTACTCTTTAAATAAAAATTATGAACTGCTGATTTATTTAGCAGTTTTTATTCTTGAAGAGAAATTTTTTCATCTAATATTTTCATCTGCCTTCTAATCATATAAGAACTTAAAATTATAGCTAAAACATCGGCTATTGGAAATGCCCAATAAACGCCCATAAGACCCATATTTAAGAACCCTGGCATTACTAGTATGAGTGGTATTAAAAACAGCGTCTGCCTCGACATAGAAACTATAAGAGCCGGCTTAGGTTTGCCTAATGCCTGATACATAGATCCTGCAAGAACCTGAACACCAATTAAAGGCATCATCATTGTAACTATCCTCAGTGCTTTTTTTCCTAAACTTATTAATTCCGGATCGTTATTGAACAAGCTTATTATAAGTTCTGGGAATAGTTGTACGAATATAATACTTACAGTTGCATATACTACTAATGCCTTTAATGCTACCTTTATAACCTCTTTTACTCTCTTGAAATTTCTAGCTCCGTAGTTATAGCTGGCAATAGGTTGGAAACCTTGAACTATTCCAAACATTGGCATAAGCGCAAATCTTAATACTCTTTGTATAACACCATATACACTTAAAGCAATATCCCCTCCATAATATCCAAGAGAATTATTTGCTACAATAGCTAAAACACTTCCTGCAACATTTCTCATAAATGTAGGAAATCCTACTGAAAATATTTCTTTTATGTATTCGAAATTCGGTTTTAAATGATGAGGCATAATTTTAAAGCTACTATTTCCTCTGTAAAAGTAATTCATAACATAAATAAATCCTAAAGTTTGTCCTATTATTGTTGCAATTGCTGCACCTTTAATACCGAATCCTAATACTTCTATAAATATTGGATCCATAAAAATATTGAATCCAGTTCCAATCATCATAGATATCATGGCTACCTTTGCATTTCCTTCGGAACGAATAACATTGTTTGATACTATTTGTATAGTAAGAAATATACTACCTAATAAAATAATATTCATATAATCGTAAGCTAGAGGAAGGAGATTTTCAGTTGCTCCAAATAATAGTAGTATTGGATTTAGAAAATATCTTCCCACAGTTACTAGTAGAACACCTATTACAATAATTGATAAAAATGCATTTCCTACGATATGGTCGGCTTTTTCTACCTCTTCTGCTCCTAGAGCTCTAGAGGCAGCACTTGCGGTTCCGATTCCCACCATAATACCAAAAGCTAATACTATCATCTGTAGTGGAAAGGCAATAGCAAGTGCTCCAATCGCATCTACTCCTACAAATCTACCTAAAAAAATTGTATCTACAAGATTGTATAAGGCATTAACCATCAAGCCCATAGTTGCAGGTACAGATAATTTTTTAAGCAGCTTTCCTATATTTTCTTCCCCTAATGCTTTACTGTTTCTGTTCATTGCTTCATCCTTAAAGTGTATTCTGTAACATAAAATTCTAACATAGTATTAGTAAGGTAATAAATATCTAAATATATTAATACTTCAGCTTTCTATTTGTTTTCTATAATTTTTCTTTTATTTATAAATGAAACAACAAAATATATAGCTGCTAACCCAATAGATATATATATGTATTCTATATAATTATTAATAGGACACACTCCATCAGGTACAGCCTTATTTGCCATATAAACTTTGTATAGGGTGTATCCGGAAAAGACAATTGCTATGTAAAAAAGTATATCTTCAAATTTCTTCATTTTATTTTCACCTCAATATAAGTATAACCCTTTTATTATAAAATAAAAAGGTTATATGTCTCTAACTTACTTTTGCTTTTTTCATTTTTACAGCTCCGTGAGGGCAGTACTGTATGCAAGTTCTGCAACCGGTGCATTTTTCCTCATCTATTTCAAGGGGACCGAAAAATCCATTTCTTTTTAGTGCTTTTTGTGGACAAATTCTTTTGACAGGACAAAAAGGTGACCTGTCACATGTATTTTGATTAATATAAGCTACTTTTTTCTTTGCCATTAAAATCCTCCATAGGTTTTTTAAAATTATATACCCTTATGGGGTATAAAGCAAGGAATTTCTTGTATATTTTTTCTGATTTAGGATAAATATATAATGGACTATACTATGGAGCTTAAGCTATCAATGTCTAATAATTTTATAGAAGATCTGTGATAATCGATTAATCCTTCTTTTTTCATATTTGCCATTTCTCGAGATAGTGATGGTCGTGTTACATTGAGAAAATCGGAAAGTTCATTTCTGTTCATGTCTAACATGAAATTTTTTGAATTCTTTTTCTGGTATTGATCAAGAAGGTAGTAAGCTATCTTTTGACGGATGCTTTTTACAGATAGATATTCTATAGTTTTATTTAGATTAATAGCTTTTTTGGATATTATTTTTATCATGTTTAAAGTTAACATTCTATGACCTCTACATAAATTAGTACAGGTGTTGGTAATTTTTTCAGGAGGTATAAACATTACAGTTGAATTTTTAGCTACTTGAACTTGAGCAGGCCATTTTCTTTTTTCTGAAAAAGAAGCTATTTCTCCAAAAAGTTGTCCTGGATAAACAGATTTCAAAAGCACTCTAGTTCCATCAAATTTTTCTTTGTAAAGCATAAGTTTCCCCTGAAGAAGAACTCCAAAGTTTTTAATATCATCACCTTCAAGAGCAATAATTTCATCTTTTTTATATTCTTTTACTAAAGGTCTTAGGCAGAAAAACATATTTTCAAGTTCTGAAAAAGTTATATCCTTAAATAAATCAACTTTCTTAAGTACATCAGAATAATTTTGATACATATTTAACTTTCACTCCTTTTCGTAACATTTGTTACCGATTAACTATCTGTATTATACTATACTATAAATAAATAAACAATAAAAATTTAGAGAGGTGGATAAATTGATAGAAAAAGATTTTAATTTTAGCGACGGAGACAGTAAATTAATAGAAAAGCTTATAAGCGATGGAAATGTAGATTTAAACCACATGATTTTCACTAAAGATGAGGGACTACCAGTACACAATGCAAACTCAAATGTGTATATGATAGTAATAAGAGGTCAACTAACATTACAATTAGATGAACAGGAACCACATAAATATAAAAATGGTAAAATAATTAACATTCCTTATGGTACAAAAATGGATGTTGGAAACAGAGATGACGAAGTATTAGAAATTTTCGTTATAAAAGCTCCAAGTCCATCAAATTATAAAAAAATAAAAAAATTAGGAGGTATAATTAAATGAGTATGTTTTGTTACCAGTGTCAAGAAGCAGCTAAAAATGAAGGTTGTACAGTAGTTGGTGTTTGTGGTAAAAAAGATGATGTTGCTAATATTCAAGATTTATTGATTTATGCTACCAAAGGTGTAGCACAGATTGTACAAAAAAGAAATTTGGATGTAGAGGAAATTAATGAAGTTAATCATGAAATTTTAACCAGCTTATTTATGACTATTACCAATTCAAACTTTGATAGAGCTGCTATTGAAAAACAAATAAAAAAAGTTCTGAGTTTAAGAGATAAATTAGCTGAAGGAGCTGACTTAGAAAATTTACATGATTCAGCAACTTTTCAAGTTTCAACAAGTGAAGAAATGGAAGAAAAAGCTAATAGTCCTGAGGTTGGGGTATTAGCTACAGAAAATGCTGATGTTAGATCCTTAAGGGAACTAATAACCTACGGATTAAAAGGTATGGCTGCCTACACCGAACATGCAGTTAATATTGGAAAGGAAAATTATGAAATCTATGATTTTATATATGAAGCTCTTAATTCAACCTTAGATGAGAGTTTATCAGTGGATGAGTTGGTTGAATTAACTATTAGAACCGGAGAACACGGTGTTAAGGCTATGGCATTATTGGACGAAGCAAATACTTCTAAATACGGAAATCCTGAAATCACAGAAGTAAATATCGGTGTTAAAAGTAATCCAGCAATATTAATATCAGGACATGATCTAGTAGATCTAGAAATGCTTCTAGAACAAACAAAGGATACAGGTGTAGATGTTTACACTCATAGTGAAATGCTTCCAGGACATTATTATCCCGCATTTAAAAAATATGATAATTTCGTTGGAAACTACGGAGGATCATGGTGGAGACAAAAAACAGAATTCGAAACATTTAATGGTCCAATATTATTCACTACTAATTGTATAGTTCCTCCAAAATCTGAGGAAGTTAAAGGTAGAATTTATACAACTGGTTCATCTGGGTATCCTGATTGTGAGCACATAGTACCAGATGAAAATGGGAAAAAAGATTTTTCAAGAATCATAGAACATGCTAAAAAATTAGATTCCCCCAAAGAAATAGAGACTGGTAAAATTGTTGGTGGATTTGCACATAATCAGGTAGTTGAACTTGCTGATAAAGTAGTTGATGCAGTTAAATCAGGAGCTATAAAGAAATTCTTTGTTATGGCTGGATGCGACGGTAGAATGAAGTCCAGAGAGTATTATACAGAATTTGCTGAGAAACTTCCAGAAGATACAGTAATTCTAACAGCAGGGTGTGCTAAATATAGATATAATAAGCTTGATTTAGGCGATATAGGTGGAATACCAAGAGTATTAGATGCTGGACAATGTAACGATTCTTATTCATTAGCTGTAACAGCTCTTAAACTTAAAGAAATATTTGAGCTAAATGATATAAATGATCTTCCAATAGCTTACAATATAGCATGGTATGAGCAAAAAGCTGTAATAGTTCTTTTAGCTCTACTATCATTAGGTGTTAAAGATATACACTTAGGTCCAACTCTTCCAGCATTCTTATCAGAAAATGTTGCTAATGTATTAGTAGATAAATTTGGTATCTCAGGAATCGATACTGTAGAAAATGATATAAAAACATTTTTAGGATAAACTATAAATCAACAATGAAGTTTTAAACTAAAGATTAAAACCGCACTTAATATGGGTCAGTTCAATAAGTGCGGTTTTATAGTGTTTAAATTTTATTAGATTAATTCTGCTTTTTCAATTATTTCATTAAGCTTATCTTTTTCATTAT
>JBEPWV010000032.1:0-7740 GCA_041642175.1 Clostridia bacterium | reverse complement strand
ATTGCTTCCTTAAGAGTTTCAAAAACAACATCTCTTAAAGGTTTGTACTCGTCTAAATTTATGTTGTTAAGCTTATCTTTCATAATCAAATCCTTTCCCAATTGTTTTGGTTATATATATTTTTTCGTAATTTTTTTCCATTATTTTTCTACACTTATCTAAATCTTTTTTACTATCAAACAATCCAAATACACTTGATCCACTTCCTGACATTAAAGATGTTTTTGCATTATTATCAATCATAATTTTTTTTATTTTTTCAATTTCTTTAAATTCTCTGAACACAATTTTTTCTAAGTCATTCTTAAAATAAGAAATTATTTTACTCTCAGTATTATTGTTGTAGATATTTAGTATATCATCATTTTTACTTTTACTTAAATCATCATTTTTTACATTTGAGTAGACATAAGGAGTAGATATGTTAATCTGGGGTTTTATTAATAAAATATTATTCCACTTAAAATCCTTTACCTTTGTAGTAATCTCTCCTTTACCTTTAATAAAAGCAGTTCCACCTTCTAAAAAAAAGTGAATATCCGTCCCAATTTTAGATGCTATTTCATGTTTTTCTTCCTTATTCATTTTTAAGTTCCAAATATCATTTAAGGTTTCAATAACAGCAGCTGCATCGCTACTTCCTCCACCTAATCCTGCTGAATGAGGTATGATTTTATTTAAGAAAATATTAAGTCCTTTATTTATACTATATTTTTCTTTAATAATCTTAACTGCCTTGAAGACTGTATTTTTTTCATCCTTAGGTATGTCTTTAAAATTTGATTCTATATTTATTCCTCGATTGTTTTCCTCGATTATAATTTCATCATGCAAATCAATATTTTGCATAATAGATTTAATGTTGTGAAATCCATCACTTCTTTTGTTTACAAGTTCAAAATATAAATTAATTTTACCGTAAGCCTTAATTTTTGTTTTTTTCATACAATCCTTCTTTACCCTTATGTTGTTGGGATATCAGTCTTTATGATTAAAAAATTTCTTTATTTGATTTATATAGCATTTTGTATACTGAATATTATAACATATATAATTTTAAATATCATTAAAGTTTTTTGTTTTTTTATGTATAGAAAATAAGCTTTTGGGTATAATATTAATACAACAACAGATACTACTTATCTTTATACTAATTATCTTAGATGAGGAATCAAAAAAGGGCAGAGTTCAGATTTTATAGAACAGCCAAAGTTGTTTATTAAATAAAAGATTCTGATGAGATAGTTAGAGAAGATTAAGAGTAACTGTTTAAATATATTCTGACTTACAGAGTATAATAAACATGAAAGGGTGATACCACCAAAAGGAGAAGGTATGACTAGAGAATTTTAGAATCCGGTTCTTACGTTAGTTAGTAGGAGCCGGATTCTATTTTTTGTACTTAATAAATAATTAATTATTTATTCATATCTTCTAAATTACTTTTTTTACTTTTTCATTTATAGTTCTACATAAGTGGTCAAGATAATTTTTTCGTTGGACCCTCTAAATTAATATAAATTAAAAGATTCCCCCTTTTAATAAAAAAATCATAAGGCATAACCTTATGATTTTTTTATATTAAATTATTCACTTTCAGAAAATTTTCAATCCTACTTAGTAGACTATCTATGTTTTCGTCTTCTTCTGCCATAGTTTCTATAGGACACATACCGCTCTTATCTCTATTTTTTATATAAGGTACCATTATTTCCTTTTCGATGAATATTCCTTGCTTTTCTAAAACTTCAACAGAACTTTTAGATATTACCTTAGCATATATATTGTTAACTTCTCCTCTGATGTATAAAAGAGCAGCTCCCTTACCTACTATTTTATCTGCAGCTGAAGCACCTTTTAATCTATCTTTGTGATTAATTAAAGCTATATATAAAGGTTTAATTCCTCTTTCCTTGCTTTTAAAAAAACACTCTTCATCTTTTACTAAAGCAAGAGTGAGTTCTTCATTATTCATTATTTCTTTTGCTAATTCTAAATCCCTCATAGTTTCTCCTTCTATATTTCTTTTAAATATTATTTACTATTATAACAAATTTACATTATTTAAACAATTTGTAATTAGACAATATTTTTCCTTGATTTTTTCTACTAATAAGTAATATAATAATAAAGTAGTCGATAAATAAATAAGCCTGGTTAGGAGAGGTTCCTATACAGATATATGCCACTGCCCAGAAACATCCAGAGATGCCAATGGGTCAGCTGAAATAATCGAAAAGGTTATTTTTAATGTGGTTGGTAAAACCTATGCTGTATAGTGCTAAAACCCAACAGGGATGGTTTACATTCCTTATACCTCCAGGTGTAAGGTTTTTTAATGTATTTTGAAAGGATGTGAAGAAATAGTGGACGTCAGGCCTTTGGGCTTTTTAAATTTTATAAAAGTTAATAATTATTACTCTCTATTCTTCACAAGAATACCAAACTTGTTGACATAGAGAGTAAAACCATCAACAAGAGAGGTGAAATTATGTTAAATATTTTTAAAACAGTAGATAAAAATCTGTTTAAATTAGAAAAAATAGAAGATGATGCTTGGATAAGCTTAGTAAATCCAAGTGAAGAAGAAATAGAATTTATAAAAGAACAGCTTAATATTGATATGGACTTTTTAAGAGCTGCTCTTGACGAAGAAGAATATTCCCGTATAGAGGTTGAGGATGAGCACGTATTAATATTGATAGATATGCCTACGGCAGATAAGGAAGACAATCATTTATTTTACTCGACACTTCCTTTTGCTATTATATTAACTGAAAAGAATATAGTAACTGTATGTTTGAAGGATTCATATATAATAGATCAATTTGAAAAAAACAGCGTTAGATCTTTTTACACTACTAAAAGATATAGATTTGTTTTACAAATTTTATTCAAAATATCAAAAAGATTCTTGCTATATTTGAAGCAGGTTGATAAAATGAGCTCTGAAGTTGAAAGACAGCTTCATAGATCAATGAGAAATCGAGAACTTATTCAACTTCTTGATTTAGAAAAATCTTTAGTTTATTTTACAACCGCCTTAAAGGGAAATGAAATAGTACTAGAAAAAATGATGAAATTGGATGCTATTAAGCTTTATGAAGAAGACGAAGATCTATTAGAGGATGTTATTATAGAAAATAAACAGGCTATTGAAATGGCTACAATTTATTCTAACATACTTAGTGGTATGATGGATGCTTTTGCATCAGTAATATCAAATAACCTAAACGTAGTAATGAAAGTTCTAACCTCTATTACTGTAGTAATGGCTATTCCTACTATGATAGCAAGTTTTTACGGTATGAACGTAGCGTGGCTACCTATGGCTACCAATCCAAATGCTTTCTGGGTTATTTTAGGTGTTTCCGGCGGATTATCTTTAGGAGCAGCATTGATTTTAATTTTCAAAAGAATGTTTTAAACAAAAAAAGGAGAGATTTACAATGAGTTTATCAGATGAAATGTTAAACATGGAAAATTGGGCCGTAGTAGGTGCATCAGACAAGCATCACACTTACGGATATAAATTATATAAAAAGTTGAAAGATTATGAGTACAATGTTTATCCAGTTAATCCAAACTGCATTAGTGTAGATGGTGATACCACATATCCTTCCCTTAGTGATTTGGATGGAGATGTAGATGTTGTGAATTTTGTTGTCAACCCAAGCATAGGCATTGAAGTGCTAAAAGAGTGTATAGAACTAGGTATAAAAAACATATGGCTTCAGCCTGGAACAAGAAGTAAAGAAATCCATAATCTTGCTGAAGAAAATGATATAAATGTTGTTAATTCATGTGTTTTAGTTGAACTTTAAAATGTGCTTAAGGCACATTTTTTTTATAAAAAAGAAATTTGATTTAATAAAAAACTCCTTCTTCATTTAAAACAACTTCATTTTTTGAAACTATAGAATTAAAAACGTGAATTTTTACACCCTTTCCTCGGGCTTTATTTACTGCATCCGCAAAATCAGGATCCATTTGAACATTTGTAGTGAATTCCAAAACCTTACCCATCTGTATTAAGAAAAAGATATTCCCTTCATATCCTTCTTTTACAGCATCAATCATTTCCCGAACGTGTTTAGTCCCTCTTGTAGTTGGTGCATCTGGGAATTTTGTTTTATTATTTTTTTCCAATGTAACCCCTTTTATTTCTATAAATCCCTTTTCCCCGGAGTTTCTTTCATAGTATAAATCAAATCTTGATTTTTGAAAGGTCTTTTCTTTTTTTAAGGTTTTCAACCCTTTAAAATATTTTATCCTTCCCCTTTCAATTCCTTCATAGACAACTTTATTAGGGGCTTGAGAATCAACATTTATCAGCATATCTCCTTTAAAGACACTGATTAAAGAATATCTGGTTTTTCTATTGGGATTATCGGATTTTTGAAGATATATATTAGCACCCTTTTGAAATATTTCTTCACATCTACCTGTATTTTTAACATGTACTTCTTCTTTTTTATCATCAACGATTACATCTGCTATAAATCTATTTTTTCTTTTTAAAAAAATACCCTTTACTATATTTTCGTAATACATTATTATTCTCTTTCCTCTATAATAGTTTCATTTACTTCAACTACTCTTTTTTCAGTTATAGTGTATCTAAAGATAGGAAAAAAAATATATAAGAATAGTAAGGTTATTATTATAACAAATATTATTATCTTCATAAGCTTACTGTTTTTTTCAATCTTAAAGGCAAAATTATCATCACTATTATCTTCTACTACATTTTCAGAGTTACTACCGCATAAATGACAAATTTTTTCTCCAGACTGTAAATGATTACCACAGACAGGGCAGGTTTTATCTGATAATTCTTTTTTTTCGATTATATCCTGTTCTTTATTTCTTATAGAAAAAGCATCTTCTAGTTTATTATTTTCTTTTTTTGGATTTTTAAGTTTATTAATATCTATTTTAATTTTTCTCAACTCCTTATTTAATATAATTTATCCTAACATAATTAGACCCAGTTAAAAAAAGCATTGCTTGATAGAATAGTTTAAATTGAATTATATCTCCAACCTTAATGTGTCTATCTATATCCTCTACATCTACTATAGTATGGTCGCTACTTGAACCCATTATTATCATTTTGCTCTCTATAGGATCTAATTTTTTTGAATCACCGGTATCTTGATTTCCAACAGCCAGTATCACTCTTTTTCTTTTTCCCATATCCTGATAATCCGGTTTGTTACCAAAAGCATCAACACACATTTCACCTATAGGATAGGTTGGTTTAATGTTAGATTCTACTACCTGTGCTTTTAAAGTAAAGGTATCGTTCTTCAAGCCTTCAATATCTGTATCCCAATATTTTGGAAGATCCATAGCGTTGATTATACCTTCTCCTACTCTTAGATGGTTAATTTTTTCCGGCATTTCATTTCTATATACTATAGGAAGGGTAGTTGTCCCTCCACCTGAGACTATAGCTAATTTTCTATTTATTCTATTTTCTACCACCTCTGCGGTTTTTGCAAGTTCAAGCATATTTTCTCTTGTTGGAGCTATTGATCCGTAGCAGCTTAGGTTTGTTCCTATACCAGCAAGGTGAATATTTTCAAGATTTTCTGCGTACTGACATAATTCCACAAATTCTTCTCTATCGAATATACCTTCTCTCAAATCTCCTAAATCCCTCATCAATATAACTCTATGTTTTTTTAAGACTTTTTTTGCTTCTTCATTTATTTTGTCTAGTGTCTCTTTATTTGAATTCAAACTTATATCGCAGTATTTAATTAGGTCATTTATTTCTGAAATCATAGGGATTCTAAGTAAAAGAGTTTCTACATTAGAGTGAATTTCCTTCATCTTCTTAAGTTGATCAACTCTGGAACTTCCCAAGTTAATAACTCCACCTTCCATCATTTTTTCAGCAACCTGTGGAAGACCGTTGAATCCTTTTATAACTCCCGATACTTTTATGTTGTGTTTTCCACACATGTTAACTATTACTTCTGTATTATTTTTGATTGTTGATAAATTTATATCTAGTTGTGGATAAAGCATTTTATCCCTCCTTATCTTCATTAAATTTATTATAACATATTATTGTAAAGTTATTAACTGGTGTATTTTATCAATTATATCTAAATAAGATTATTGAAAATTATCACTTCAAATTTAAGATTCTTTTATTTACTTAAAAATAACAACATTAATTGGTAAAGTTATCAACAATAAAAACCCTTGATTTTCAATATTAATCAAGGGTTTTCCACATTTATTTGAGTTTTGCACAGACTTTTCCACATTTTATTGAGAAAATCATTACTTATCCAAAACTTTTTTAATTCTTTCCACAGCCCAGTCAATCTCTTCCTCAGTTATAACAAGAGGTGGTGCGAATCTTATTACTGTTTTATGAGTTACATGAGCCAATACGCCCAGATCTTTAAGTTGGTCGCAGTATTCTCCCGCATGATGATCAAATTCTATTCCTATTAAAAGTCCTTTACCTCTAACTTCTACTATGCTAGGATTGTTTATTTCTTTAAGTTTATCTATAAAATATTTTCCTTTTTTTTGTGCCATTTCAACGTAGTTGTCTTCTAATAAAACGTCCATACCTGCAATAGCTACTGCACATCCCAAAGGATTTCCTCCGAAGGTAGATCCGTGAGAGCCTGGTTCAAATACTCCTAAAATATCTTTGTCTGCCGCTACTGCTGATACTGGAAAAACTCCTCCACCTAATGCCTTACCTAGAATATACATGTCAGGAACAACATCTTCCCACTCGCAGGCAAACATCTTTCCTGTTCGTGCAAATCCCGTCTGAATTTCATCAGCAATAAATAACACATTATTTTCTTCACATATTTTTTTTGCTTCTTTTAGGAATCCTGCTGGAGGTGACTTAATTCCTCCTTCTCCTTGTATAGGTTCTACTATAAATGCTGCTGTATTTTTGTTAATTTTTTCTTTTAAAGCTTCAATATCTCCATATGGAATATTATTCATGCCCGGATTAAATGGACCAAAGCCTCTTCTGTAAGCAGGTTCTGAACTCATGGAAATAATAGCTATTGTTCTTCCATGGAAATTTCCATTACATGCTATAATTTCTTGTTTTCCATCTTCAACTCCTTTAACATCAACTGCCCATCTTCTAGCAGTTTTTAAAGCAGTTTCAACAGCTTCAGCTCCAGTATTCATAGGTAATATCATTGATTTATTGGTGATTTTTGCTAATTTTTCATAAAAAACTCCAAGTAGTTCATTATGATAAGCCCTTGATGTAAGTGTAACTTTATCTAACTGGTCTTTGGCTGCTTTTATTACTTTAGGATGCCTATGTCCATGACTCACCGCAGAATAGGCGCTTAACATATCAATATACTTTTTTCCTTCAGGGTCTTCTACCCATACTCCTTCTGCCTTAGAAAACACAACCTCTGTAGGGTTATAATTTTGAGCTCCGTATTTGTTTGTTTGTTGTATAATTTCATTAGTTGATGCCATTTTACTACCTCCTATTTTATATATTACAATAATAATTATTTAATTTAAAAAAAATATAATAATTATAATTTTGCAGATTTGTGCAATTATTTACAGTTAACTTATATCAATTATAACAAATATTACTTTTTTGTCAATTTTAGCTGATATAAATGTCATTGTATATGATACATCTTTATGTTATTTTTCCTTATTAAAATAATATACTTTTACGTTTTCCTTTTTTTATCTTGACATACTTTATAA
>JBEPWV010000031.1:0-8254 GCA_041642175.1 Clostridia bacterium | reverse complement strand
TATTTCCTTAATTGAATTGAAATTAGAAACAGGAAGAACTCATCAAATTAGAGTCCATATGGCTCATATAGGTCATCCTGTACTAGGAGATGAGCTTTACGGTAGTAAAAGTAAATTAATAAATAGGCAGGCATTACATTGTATAGAGATGAGCTTTCAAAGTACAAGAACAAAGGAGTTAGTTACTGTAGCTGCACCTTTACATAAGGATTTTAATAAAATACTGGAGGAAAACAGATGAAAAAAATATTACTAATCTCGACCGGTGGTACTATAGCAAGCACTATGTCGGAAAAGGGACTTGCTCCTACAATAAATCCGTCGGAAATGCTGAAATACTTAAAGAATATTCAAGAACTTTGCGAAATAGATACTTTCCAGTTGTTAAATATAGACAGCACCAACATTCAGCCTGAGCACTGGTTGGATATAGTTATGTTTATAAAAGAAAAATATAATTTTTACGATGGATTTGTGATAACTCACGGTACCGATACATTAGCATATACATCGGCAGCTCTTTCTTATTTAATTCAAGACATAGATAAACCAATCATCCTTACCGGTTCACAAAAACCTATAAATGTAGATACAACTGATGCTAAAAGGAATTTGAAGGATGCTTTAAGGTTTGCAGTAGAAGAAGATGTAAAGGGAGTATATATAGTATTTGATGGAAAGGGAATAGTTGGAACAAGAGCTAGAAAAACAAGAACAAAAAGTTTTAATGCTTTTGAAAGTATAAATTTTCCTTATGCAGCTTTTATTGATGATGATAGAATAGCTCATTATATACACAATGAAAAAAATAATGCGGAACCTAAATTTTATGAAAAATTGTATCCAAATGTTTTTTTGCTTAAGTTGGCACCGGGGATGGACCCTGATGTTATAGACTATATAGGACAAAAATACGAAGGGGTTGTAATTGAAAGCTACGGCTCTGGAGGATTGCCCTTTGAAGATAGAAGAAATTTTTTGATAAAGTTGGGTGATTTAACATCAAAGGGTAAAATTGTTGTAATATCAACTCAAGTAGCAGAAGAAGGCAGCGATTTAAACACCTATGAAGTGGGATTGAAAACTATCAAAAAACACCAAATACTCCAAGCTTACGATATGACTGTAGAATCAGCTATTACAAAACTCATGTGGATTATGGGTATGACTAAAGACTATGAAAAAGTAAAAGGGCTGTTTTACAATAAAATTAATAATGATATAATGTATAGGGAACTCAATAATAAATAAGGAGCGAATGACATGGATGATAGAATTAAAACATTAGCAAAAAATTTAGTCAACTACTCAACAAAGGTGCAAAAGGGAGAAAACGTACTTATTAGAATAGGTGGGTTAAGCGGGAAACCACTGGCTCTTCAATTAATAAAAGAAGTATACGAGGTGGGAGGATATCCTTTTGTAGAAATAAAAGATCAAAGTGTAACAAGAGAAATAGCTTTGAAATGCAATAAAGAAAAACAAGATATACAGAGTAAAGCAGATCTTCATCTTATGAAGGAGATGGATGCTTATATATCCGTTACAGCAACAGATAATTTTTCTGAATTAAGTGATATACCGGTGAAAAAAATTACAGAAATGATGGATGCTGACAAACCTGTTTTAGACGAAAGAGTAAATAATACTAAATGGGTGGTATTAAGATATCCAACAAATGCAATGGCACAAAAATCAGACATGAGCTTAGAAAAATTTGAAGAATATTTTTACAACGTATGTAATTTAGATTATTCAAAAATGGCAGAAGAAATGAAAAGTTTAGTAAAATTAATGGAGGAAACTGATAAGGTTCATATAAAAGGACCAGGAACGGATTTAACCTTTTCAATTAAAGATATAAATGTAATACCTTGTGCAGGAGAAGCTAATATACCAGATGGTGAAGTTTATACAGCTCCCGTTAAAGATTCAGTTAACGGATACATAACTTACAACACACCTTCAAATTATCAAGGCTTTACATATAAAGATATCAGACTGGAATTTGAAAATGGCAAAATAGTAAAAGCAGAAGCTAATGATACTGAGAAAATAAACGAGTTATTAGATACTGATGAAGGAGCAAGATATATCGGTGAATTTGCAATAGGAGTGAATCCATATATTACAAAACCTATGGAGAACATCTTATTTGACGAAAAAATAATGGGTAGTATTCATTTTACACCAGGAAAATCATACGATGATGCATCTAACGATAATGACTCAAAAGTTCACTGGGATATAGTGTTAATACAAACTCCCGAATTTGGTGGAGGAGAAATTTGGTTTGATGATGTTCTTATACGTAAGGATGGAATGTTTGTAATAGATGAGCTTAAGGGATTAAATCCTGAAAATTTAAAGTAGTGAGGTAAAAAATTGAGCATAAAAGTAGATTTACACATGCATACTATGGCTTCTGATGGTACGTGGAGTATTGACGAAGTTTTACAGGAAATATATAAAAATAAAATAAATATCTTTTCTATAACCGATCACGACACAGTAGAATATTCTGAAAAAATGAAAGAGATAAATCTTAAAGATGATTGTTTCTTTATTCCCGGAGTTGAAATAGCAACCACATACAAAGGTAGAGAATATCACCTAACTGTTTATAATTACAACAAGACAGATGAACTCCTAAAACTCTTAAGGTTTAATGATGAATCCAGATTGAATTACAACTATGAATTTATTAATTTAATGTCTAATAACTACAAAGGAATTTCTTTAGATGATTACTTTAATAACTACAAAGAAGACTCAAGTAAAGGGGGATGGAAAGCTCTTAACTACTTTATTGATAAGAAAATCTTTAAGGATATTGGTGAGTACTTTTATAAGCTTAAAGATTCAGGATTGGAGTTAACTTTCAAGAGTCCTGGAGAGGTTGTAGATATAGTAAAAAGAGCGGAGGGTAAGATTTTTTTAGCACATCCATCGTATTATTATAGTAATAATTGTATGCCTGAAAAAGAACTTAATTTTTGGAAAAGCACAGGAGTAGATGGTATAGAGTGCTATACTCCCTATGCAATGGGAGACTTCCAAACAAAATACTATACAAACTACTGTAAAAAAAATGACCTTATGATTTCAGGTGGCTCAGACTGTCATGGAAATTATTTAGATAGGTCAATAGGTGTACCTGATATAGAATTAGGTCAGCTAATGATAGATGATTTGATAGAAATAAAAGATAAAAAAGTAAAAATAAAGAAGTAAAGAAAAAATTAAAAAGCTAAATTAGCTTTTTGATTTTTTTTAATTAAATTTATCTTGAATTGTTTCTAAAGCATCAAAGACTTCAAACTGTTCTTCTTTTAATATTTTCAAAATGAAATCCAAATCTATCTGGTCGAAAAACATAGATGCGATATCTAAAACTTTTTCTGTAAGGTAAAATAATTTTTATATACCTTTAAATATGAAATAAGATTAGGGATTGTAGTTGTTTATACAATTTATTCTTTTTTACTTTTAAATTTCTAATAAATATGATAAATTATAAGAGTACGTGATACAAGATATATGAACATAAAACGTTAATTTTTTATCAAAACAATATAGACGTTTTATAGACGGTTATATTATAAAATAATAAAAAAATCAATGGAGGTCATAATGGGATTTAAAAGTGATATTGAAATTGCACAAGAAGCAGAAATGAAGGACATAAGAGAAGTAGCAAAGAAACTTAATCTAACAGAAGATGACGTAGAAATGTACGGAAAGTACAAAGGGAAAATTGATTATAACGTATTAAATAAAACAAAGAGTAAAGACGGAAAGATAATCCTAGTAACAGCAATAACTCCTACTCCTGCAGGAGAAGGAAAAACCACAACTACAATTGGAACAGCAGATGCATTATCCAGACTTGGTAAAAACACCATAGTAGCTTTAAGAGAGCCTTCTTTGGGACCGGTATTTGGAATAAAAGGAGGAGCAGCTGGAGGAGGATATGCTCAGGTAGTTCCAATGGAAGATATAAACCTTCACTTTACAGGAGATATACACGCCATAGGAGCAGCAAACAACCTACTGGCAGCTATGCTAGACAACCACATAAAACAGGGTAATGAGTTGGATATAGACGTTACAAACATAACCTGGAGAAGAGTAGTAGACATGAACGACAGACAACTAAGAAATATTACTTGTGGACTAGGTGGAAAAGCCAACGGAGTTCCTAGAGAAGACGGCTTCGATATAACTGTAGCAAGTGAGGTTATGGCAGCATTTTGCTTAGCAAAGGATATAACAGATTTAAAAAATAGAATGGCAAAAATAATTGTAGCTTACGATCAGGATAAAAACCCTGTAACAGCAGGAGATTTAAAAGCTCAAGGAGCAATGGCAGCATTATTAAAAGATGCTCTTAAGCCTAACTTAGTACAAACATTAGAAGGCACACCGGCATTTATTCACGGAGGACCATTTGCAAATATAGCTCACGGATGTAATTCTCTAATGGCAACAAGAATGGCTAAGCACTTTGCCGATTATGTAGTAACAGAAGCTGGATTCGGAGCTGACTTAGGAGCAGAAAAATTCCTAGACATAAAATCAAGAATGGCAGGATTTAAGCCGGATGCAGTAGTAATAGTAGCGACAGTAAGAGCTCTTAAACATCACGGAGGAGCAGCAAAAGACAAGCTAAATGAAGAAGATTTAGTAGCTTTAGAAAAAGGTATACCAAACCTACTAAAACACGTAGAAAATATAACAAAAGAATTCGGATTAAATGCAGTAGTAGCGATAAACAAATTTCCATTTGATACAGATGTAGAACTAAAATTAGTGGAAGATAAATGTAAAGAACTAGGAGTAAATGTAGCATTATCTGAAGTATGGGAAAAAGGATCAGAAGGTGGAGTAGACCTTGCAGAAGAAGTAATAAGATTAACAGAACAAGACAACGACAACTTTAAATTCATATACGAAGATGAAGACAGTATCAAAGAAAAGGTAGAAAAAATAGCAACAAAAATATACGGAGCCGATGGAGTAGATTATACTAAAAAAGCTAATAAAGAAATAAAAAGACTTACGGAACTAGGCTTTGGAAATCTACCTATATGTATGGCAAAAACTCAAGCTTCCTTATCAGATGATCCTAGAGTAATAGGAAGACCGGAAGGATTTAAAATTACTGTTAGCAAAGCTACAGTATCTGCAGGTGCAGGATTTATAGTAGTATCTACCGGCAATATAATGAAGATGCCTGGACTTCCAAAAGTTCCATCATCTGAATTAATAGATGTAAATGATGATGGTCGCATAACCGGATTATTCTAAATAAATCTATAAATTTATTACAAGAGGCTAGTTTTTTAGCCTCTTGTTTCTTTATAAATAAAAATTTTATAGTATAATAGAATATATGGTAAAATAAACAAAAAGATTAGCAGTATATTTTGAGGAGGAAATTATGAGCGAAAATATAAACAATAGAGAGTACAGAAAGAAAGTTATAAAGGATATTATTAAACAACTTCATGAAGGAAAAGAATTAGAAGAAGTTAAAGAAAAGTTTGCAAAAGCTTTTGAAGGTGTATCTGCAGCAGAAATTACAGAAGCTGAAAATGCTTTGATTGCAGAGGGATTACCTGTATCCGAAGTACAAAGACTATGTGATGTTCATGCTTCCTTATTTAAAGGTTCAATAGAAGATATACATAAACCTAATGATGAATCTCAAATACCGGGACATCCTGCAAATATATTGATAAGAGAAAACAAAGTAATAGAAACCTTTATAGAAGAAGATATTAAACCTTTAATATCAAAACTGTTCAAAGAAGAATTTTTATTAAAATTTAAATCAAAAATGGAAGAACTACTAGAGCTTGTGGACTTGCATTATATAAAAAAAGAAAATCTTTTATTTCCATATATGGAAAAATACGGTATTACAGCCCCTCCTCAAGTAATGTGGGGTGTAGATGATGAGATTAGACAGGAAATAAAATCTATTGCTAAGTATCTAGACAAAAAAGACATAGATGTAGAAGAACTTAAAGAAAACTCTAATACTGTATCTGAAAAGATTATAGAAATGATTTTTAAAGAAGAAAATATAATGCTTCCTATGCTTTTAGAAAATTTAACACAAGAGGAATGGAAGACAATTTATGAAGAAAGTGATGAATTAGGTTATATAGTAAAAAATGTTCCTGTTTGGAACCCGGATGAAAAAATAGAAGTAAAAAAAGAAGATAAAAAACCGGTAGAAGGTATGATAAATCTTTCAACAGGAATGATGAAGCTGGAAGAATTTGAAGCTATGATGAGTGTTTTACCTATAGATATAACTTTTGTTGACAAAAATGACTTGGTTAAGTATTTTTCTGAAGGAGAAAGAACTTTTCCAAGAACAAAAGCTATAATAGGGAGAAAGGTATCAAATTGTCACCCACCGGCAAGTGTTCATATTGTTGAAAAAATTGTTGAAGATTTCAAAAGTGGGAAAAAGGATAATGAAGACTTTTGGATAAAGATGGATGACAAATATATTCTTATAAGATATTTTGCTGTTAGATCTGAAGAAGGAGAATATTTAGGTGCTGTTGAATTAACTCAAAATATTAGACCAATACAGGAAATTACCGGCGAAAAAAGATTGATGACTGAATAAAAGCAGAAATATTATAAAAGTGGAGGATTATTTATGAGTAAAGTTAAAATAAATGTAAATGGTAAAGATATCTACGGTGAAGAAGGAGAATCCTTACTAAAAGTTGCCTTAGAGAACCATATTGAAATACCAAACATGTGTTATCATCAGGATTTAAAAATAGAAGACGGTGCATCATGTAGGCTGTGTCTAGTAGAAGTAGAAGGAGTAGACAAACTTGTACCTGCATGTGCAACCAACATTAAAGAAGGAATGAAGGTAGAAACAGATAGTAAGACGGCCGTAAGCAACAGAAAAATGATATTAGATATGATGATATCAAATCATCCCTTGGATTGTCTTACATGTGAAAAGGCAGGTAAATGTAAGCTTCAGGATTACTGTTATAAATACGATATAAAGGAAGCAAAGTTTAAAAATAATCGAGACACTATGGAAATAGATTATACAAATCAATTTTTTATTAGAGATAATAATAAATGCGTCTTATGTGGATTGTGTGTTCGAGCCTGTTCGGAACTACAAGTTATAAATGCTTATGCTTTTGCAAATAGAGGGGTAGAAATGGTTCTTACTACTGGATTCCAAGACAAGCTTTCAGAGAGCACTTGTGTTTCCTGCGGTACCTGTGTATCTCTTTGTCCCGTAGATGCTCTTACTCCAAAGAAAAAAGTAAAATACAGAAATTGGGAAATAAAAAAAGTTAAAACGACCTGTCCATACTGTGGAGTAGGGTGTCAAATGAATTTAATTGTAAAGGGTAATGAAGTAGTAGAAGTTGAACCATATTATGGAGAAAGTAATAAAGGATTGCTTTGTGTTAAAGGTAAATTTGCTTATGGATTCATAAATCATGAAGATAGATTAAAAAAACCTTTAATAAAAAAAGATGGAGAATTTGTTGAATCTTCATGGGAAGAAGCTTATAACTTAATAGTTAGCAAAATTCATGAAACTCAGGAAAAATACGGAAATGATACATTAGCAGGACTTTCTTCAGCTAGAGTAACAAATGAAGAAAATTATCTTTTTCAAAAAATGGTAAGAGGTTATTTTGGAAACAATAACGTAGATCACTGTGCAAGACTTTGTCATGCTTCAACAGTAACAGGATTGGCATCTACATTAGGCAGTGGAGCTATGACAAATAGCAATAAAGAGATTTTAGATTCTGATGTAATTTTTGTAACAGGATCAAATACTACAGAAACTCACCCTGTACTAGGAGCATTTATTAAACAAGCTAAAAATAAAGGAGCTAAACTAATAGTTGCAGATCCAAGAACAATACCACTAGCAGACAAGGCGGACATATATTTGCCTATTACTCCGGGAACTAATGTGGCATTAGCCAACGGTTTAATGCATGTAATTATTAAAGAAGGACTGCAGGATTTAGAATATATTAAAGAAAAAACAGAAGATTATGATAAATTAGCAGAAGTAGTAGAAAAATATACTCCTGAAGTAGTTGGAGAAATTTGCGGCGTCAATCCTGAGGATATTGTAAAAGCTGCAAGATACTACGGCAAGGGAGAAAAAGCCAGTATATTTTACTCTATGGGTGTAACTCAGCATACAACAGGTACTCAAGGTGTTATGAGT
>JBEPWV010000030.1:0-8509 GCA_041642175.1 Clostridia bacterium | reverse complement strand
AAGAGATAAAAGATTTAATACTTGAAAACAGTCGGAATAATACTGAAACCGGAGAAATGGTAGTTAGGCTAGAAGAAGCTTTAGAGCTAATAGAGGGAGAAATGGGGATACAAATTGATGTAAAGACTTACGGTCAAGGAGAAAAACTTGCGGCAAGAATTGTGAGTATAATAGATGAATATAATATGATTGAAAATGCCTATATACAGTCCTTTGATAGAGCATTTATAGAAAGAATAGAAGAATTAAATTCGGAAATAAAAACCAGCCAAATTATGTTTTACGTATTAGGGGATTTATCATATATAAATTCCGATTATTTTACTGTGGAAAAAGGTCTACTGACACATGAACTAATTGGAAAAGCAAGACGAGAAGGGAAAGGCATATGGGTATGGACCTTAACTAAAGAAGAAAACATCAGAGAAGTTCTGCAGTACGATATCGATGGGATTATTACAGATAAACCTCTACTTGTTAAAGAAATACTGGGTAGGGAAGTTGAGTAAATCAAAAAAATCTTGATGAACAAAAATAAATTTTAATAATTTAAAGGAGATGATTATGAAGAGAAAACGAATAGAAGAAGTTTATTTGCTTAGAAGTATAGCTATAATGTGCGTTGTAACAGTACATACTGTTACTCGAATAATAGAAATATATGGATATGGAAGTATATTATTTGGAAATCAACAGACGATACTTATGACTATTAGATTATTTGCCACCTTTGGTACTCCTATATTTATTTTTTTATCTGAATTTCTTTTAGCTTATGCTTATTCTCATAAGATACCCGATGGATTTTTAAAAAAAAGATTTAAGTTGATTTTAATACCATATATATCAATGGCTTTTTTGTATGCCTTTATAATGATGCATGAAACAGGATCCTTTGGCCAAGATGGAGAAATATTTATTTATTTTAAATACGTACTGGAGAACTTGTATACTGGATTTTACAGACATGGTTATTTTATTATAGTTATATTTCAGTTTTATTTTATACATATGTTATTTTATAAAAAGCTTAAAAATATATCTTCTAAAAACCTACTTATTTCAACCTTTATAGTAAATGTTGCATTTTTGATGGTTTTTAATTTTAATAATCCCTATGCTTATAAATACGGGTTTAAAATTTGGAGAGTTGCTACCTGGGGAAGTTTTCCTGCATGGATTTTTTATTTTGCGGTAGGGTATACCAGTGGTAGAGATATAGAGCAATTTACTAAAAAGCTTGAAGAACACAAGGTTTGGATTTTTCCAATGGCTATTTTATCCGGCATATTTTTAGTATATATGTACTTGTCTGGAAATCTTATTGAAAACAGTTCAAAGAGATTTGACATGGTCATGTTTTCACCAAGTATGTTTTTAGTTATATATTACATAGGAACTAAGATAAAAAGATTACCTAGAATATTTAAATTTATAAGTAGGTATTCTTTCGGTATCTTTTTATTTCATATGGTATTTCTTCATTTTGAAACCTGGTTTTTTACTAAGGTATTTTTTTATTATGTTAATCCATTTTATACTTTGGTCTTTATGATAGGCAGCAGTACTCTTTTATCAATTATAACAACATATATATTAAGTAAATTTAGTTTTGGTGGATATATTATAGGTAGATTGGAAAAACCTGAAGAAATATAATATAATTTTTGTAAAGTTATTGGAGGTGAAGTAAATTTTTAAACTTATCTTAAATAGTTTTTTGGATATGAGAAAAGCTTGGAAAAAGTATCTTTTCTTTGGCTTTTTCTATTTAATTTTAACTAGTTATGTTTTAATTCCTTTTTTAGGATTCTATCTTCATAGATTGCTACTTGTAGTTAGTAGTGGAGTTTTACTAAATACTAATGCCTTTTCTGTATTGTTAGATTTTAGAGGATTTTTTGGATTTTTTATATTTTCAGCACTGGCAGTTGTTTTTATATTTATTGAAATTGGTACATTAATAATTCTTGCTTACAAGTTAAGTCTAGGTAAGGAGGTGCTTGTAACTGAGTCTTTTTCAACCTCAATATATTCAGTAAAGAGAATCATCGGTATAGGAATCCTACATTTGATGGCATTTTTCTTTATGTTAATTCCTATAATTAACCTGCAAATAAAACCACAGTTACTAAAAGATATAGAACTGCCGGATTTATTTATTGAAAACATTATGGAAAGCTGGATTTCTAGATTTTTATATTTTGGGATAGTTGTTTTTTTGTTTTTCATTATTATACGATTTATCTTTACAGTACATGAGATAGTAATTGAAAATAAAACCGTAATAAAAGCTGTAAAAAGTAGTTTCAAGTTAACCAAGAGAATTAGTTTTGATGTCTTTGTTAAACTAATTGTTTTTAATCTTCTAATATTTGGAATAGGTACTTTAATATTTACTTTAATATCAACGGTTCCTGATTATTTAAATTTTGAAGTAAATTATTTAGTGAGAAATTATATGCTTGCATTATCTAGTTTGTTATCATTTACTTTTACTCTTATAATTATGCCCTTAAACATTATATTTTTAACTAAACTTTATGCCTTAGTTAAAGGGGAAGATTATATTAAAGATGATTTAAAAACTCATAATTTAAATATTTTAAAAAGATCAGAGAATTTTATCTATAATAAGTTCAAAGGTAGAAAAGTTCTATTAATAGGAACCCTTTTAACAGCCCTAATTATAACTTTTTACAGTGGGTTAAAAATCAATGAGGGTGTAGTTTTTACCGGTAGAGATGTAAAGATAGTATCTCATAGAGGAATAGTCAATAACGAAATTGAAAATTCACTTAGTGCTGTGAGAGCTTCTTTAGAGGCTGATATTGATGCAGTAGGCATGGATATTCAAATGACTAAAGATGGAGAAATAATTCTTCATCATGATAGAAGTTTGAGTAGGATTTTTGGAGTCAGAAAGAATGTAAACGAGTTAACTTACGAAGAGATAATAGGTCTTGAGGTTGTTAATAGCGAGTATTTTCTTTATGATAGAAAAATAGTGGCTACATTAGATGAAGCTTTAGAGTTAATAGATGGACAAATAGACATACATATAGATGTGAAAACCTACGGACAAGGAGAAAAATTGGCCAATAGAATAGTAGCTATAATCGATGAATATGAAATGATCGAAAATGCCTATATACAGTCTTTTGATACAGCATTTATAGAAAGAGTAGAAGAATTAAATTCTGATATTAAAACTTGCCAGATTATATTTTACGTATTAGGAGATTTATCATATATAGAAGCTGACTATTTTACTGTAGAGAAAAGTCTACTGACATATGAATTAGTAGGAAAAGCAAGACAAGAAGAAAAAGGTATATGGGTGTGGACTGTAAATGAAGAAGAAGATATCAGAGAAGTGCTGCAATATGATATAGATGGAATAATTACAGATGATCCTCTACTTGTTAAAGAAATATTAGGAAGAGAAGTTGAGTAATTATAGGAGAGAGATTCTATCTAGTTTTTAATTATAAGATAAAGATTAAATATTTTTAATATTAAGATAGTATTAAAATCCTTCTGTAGGTTTGACATATTATCCTTCTTATACTACACTTGTAACAAATAAAATCAAGGAGGGAAAATTTTGTTAAAAAAGAAGATTTTAATAATAGTTATGTCCTTTATTTTGATTCTATCCCTATCTGCTTGTGTAAGCAGTGGAGAAGATGCAGAATTAGAAGAAGGTAATGAAGAACAACAAGAACCACAGGAAGAAAATCCAGAAGATGATCAAATAGATGGTAATGTGGAAGAAGGAGCTGAGGGTCAAAATCAACCTGAACAATCACAAGAGATAGGTACTGATTTAGATGATGATGATGCTATGGCTGTAATCAATGGTGAAGAAATACTAAAAGAAGAATTTACCAAAGAGTTTGAAAGAACAAAAGTTATGGTTTCAGCTCAGTACGGTATAGATTTAGAAGCTGAAGAAAATGAAGCCTTAATACCTCAACTCCAACAACAAGCTATGCAAAATTTAGTAAGCCAGACTGTTTTACTTCAAGAGGCTGAAAATCAAGACCTAAATCCTTCAGAGGAAGAAGTTGAGGCAAATTTAGATCAACTAAAAGAGCAACTAGGAGGAGAAGAAGGCTATCAAGAAGCTCTTGAAGAAGACAATCTCACAGAAGAGGAACTTAAAGAGATGTTGTCCCAAGAGGCAATGATATCACAGGTTATAGAAAACAATGTTAACTTAGAAAGTGTAGAAGTTACAGAAGAAGAGATTGAAAATTACTATGAACAGTACACAGCTCAAATGGAAGAACAGCAGCAAGAAGTACCACCACTAGAAGAAATAGAAGGAGATCTTAAGGCTCAAATACAACAGCAAAAAACTCAAGAAATAGAACAGGCTTATATACAAAACTTAATGGATGAAAGCGACATTGAGATTTTATACTAGCAAATAGTTGTGGGGACATTACTTTTTAAAATAAATAGAAATATGAAGAGAGAGTATATCTTATTTAGATATGCTCTTTTTATTTTATAATTCTAAGTTTTCATCAATTGATATCTAGTTAGTTATTGTTTTATGGCTAATATAGTGTAATTGAGATACTTTTTTATAATAAAACTTGACAATTTCCACAAAAAGTAATAGTATATGACTATCAGTCATATGACTGATAGTCATATACTTGGAGGAAAATAAAATGAATTTGAATTACTTTAGTTATTTATGTTTTGGATGGGCTTTTTTAGGAATTGTGACGAGAATACTCATGGTAGTCTTAGGAGATAAATGGAATAAATGGGAAATGAATAATGCATATAAGGAAAAGAAACCTTTTTGGATATATATCGTTTCTGGGTTAGGCCTTGCTCTTGTTATTTTTACTTGGTATCAAGTATTTAAATTAGACGTTAAATACAGCTGGATTATAGCCCTGTTATTGTCTTTGACTCTTGTAAAAATATCAGCACTTCTTTTTAGATATAATGAATTTAGAAAGTTTGCTGCAGAAACCCTAAATGATCCTGAAAAAAAGATGAAGTTAACTATATCAGTATTTTTAATGTCGATTATATTCATAGCTATGGGAATAATATTGTATTGATAGGAGTAGAAAATGCCTAAACAAACTTTCCACAATTTACCGAAGGAAAAGAAAAAAAGAATACTGAAAGGTGCTAAGGAAGCTTTTTCTGAAAGTCATTATAACGAAGTTACAATAGACACAATTGTAAAGAATTCTAAAATATCTAAGGGAAGTTTTTATCAATACTTCTATGATAAAGATGATTTGTTTAAGTACATGTTCCAAGACATAGGTATTGAAAAAAACAATGAACTTCTTGATGAAATTAATAAATCAGAAGATCTCAGCTTTTCTGAGATGATGATAAAAGTTATAGCTAGAGCAGAAAAATATGAAAACAAAGATGAAGAAACCATAGGTTTGAAAGATAGGTTTTTAATAGAATGTCCCCAGGAAATCAAAAGAGAAATACTGATGGATGTAATGCCGAAATCTATGGAGCTTTTCCGTAAAATTATAGAAATCTACGTAGACAAAGGTGACTTCAGGCAAGATTTTGATATAAATACAGCCGCCTTTATTTTTACGTCAGCAGTTTTAAATCTTGATAAGTATGAGCTGGATAGGGGAGAAAATCACGGGGATGTTTTAAGAAAGATATGTGAGTTAGTTGAAACCGGAATGAAGAAATGTTAGATTGGTCAACAGATCCTTCGAAAGTACTACTAATAGATATTCTCAGGATTACGGTATAAAATAGAATTAAAATAAAAATGTCATTCAGAAGGCACTGAAGAATCTAAAAAAAAGAAACAGCTCTTCCCTATTGTATTAGAGAAGGCTGTTTTTTTGTATTACAACCCTAAATCTTCTTCAACTAAAATGATTTTAATTCTTCCTTTTGGATAGGATTTTTCTGTAATTAACCATGAGTTGCATATTCTGTTAGGGCTACTGCAATCCATACATTCACCGGTTTTTTGACAGGGAACATTTAAACTAGGATGTCTGGATGCATTTTTAGGTGCTATACTTTTAACTCTTTTCATAGCGTCTTCTAAACTTTCAGTTATTTTATTCTTACCTATAACTAAAACAACTTTACGAGGACCAAATACTATTCCGCCAACTCTATTTCCTACCATATCTAGATTCACCAATAATCCGGTGGTTGTTACAGCATTGCTTCCAGTAATAAAAAGGTCACCATGAAGAGCATCTTTTCTTGTCTGTATTTGTTCTTTGCGGGTTGCTTTTTCATCAAAGGTTTCGATGAATTTGATATCTTTCATTTTTTTTATTTCCTTTAAGATTCCCGTACTTTCTACAGACATAGAGTCACCGTATGAAACAGTTTCTGGATTTATTTTAGGAATAATTTTTTTGAAGAATATTTTCTTAGCTTCTTCTTTGTTTTTTGCATGGTAAACATCAAAATTATTTTTCTTTAGAGATGATATAGTTTTTAATATATCTGTCATTCTACACTCCTTTGTATTAATTACAATCAATTATAATTAAAATGCATTTATCTAATCTTTAAATACCAATTATTTTTATTTTAATTTATTATATCTTCTATACTCTAAGATAGTCAAGAAATCCTTGTAGAATAAAGCAACACAGAGCTGCGCGGATCTTGAAATTGATCTGGAATATATTTCACAAACACAGGGGGACTGTCCCTTTGTGTTTCCCCTGTGTTTGAAAAATATATGATGTTTTATTGTTACAAAATATTAACTGTGATAAAATAGTATAATATTAATAAATATGGAGACTAAAATGCCAAGAAAACCAAGGGAAAAAAGTGAAACAGGAATTTATCATGTTATTTTAAGGGGAATTAACAAACAGAGAATTTTTGAGGATAAGCAGGATTACCAGAAATTTATTGATGTATTAAAGCAAACTAAAGAAGTTAGTAGATTTGAACTTTATAGCTATTGTTTAATGAGTAATCATATTCACTTACTGATTAAGGAAACAAAGGAAGAATTAGGAGAAGTTTTTAAAAGAATTGGAGCTAAGTTTGTATATTGGTACAATTTTAAATATTCAAGAACAGGTCATTTATTTCAGGGAAGATTTAAAAGTGAAGTTGTTGAGAATGACCCTTATTTGTTAACGGTTCTGAGATACATACATCAAAACCCTCAAAAATCAGGTCTCGTAAAAGATATAAAAAATTACCCCTGGTCTAGCTATAGTGAATACATGGGTCAAAAAAATATTTGTAACGCTGATTATATTTTGAATTATTTTTCTGAAAATGAAAAAGAAGCTTTATCGGAATTCATTAAATTTAACTATGAATATAATAATGATCTATGTTTAGATTTAAAGGAAAATACAAGAGTAAGTGATTTTGAAGCTACAGAGATAATAAAAAAAATTACTGGCTTTAAAAGTCCATCATATATACAAAATATTAATAATAGTGAGAGAGATAAAATTATTAAAAAATGCAAAAATAAAGGATTATCTATTAGACAAATTCAAAGGTTAACGGGATTAAGTTTTGGAATTATTAGAAAAATATAGAGAAGAACAAATAAAAGGAGTCAAAAATGAAATTATGTCCTGAATGTAAGAGTGATAATATAGAAAGAACTTCATCCACCGGGCTTAGGGTATTTGCCTGTATTGTTCTTCTTTTTATACCCTACGGATTTATTATATGTTGGGTACCTTTTGTTTTTTCCCATACGTTCACTTGTAAAAATTGTGGTAATACAGGTAAGGAGAATGAATTAATTCAAATAGATTGGAGGGAAAGAGAACAAATAAGTGAAGAATTCAAAAAACTTCAAGAAAAAGCCAGTATTTTTAGTAATAAATGGTTTAAAGATTTTGATGGAAATCTTTACAAAATAGCTTTATCAAAAACTCAACCTATGGTAATAAAGGTAGAAAATAAAGCACTAATACCTTATAGAATTACTGACTTAGAAATAGAAGGTCAAAGGGTAAGAATAAATATTAAGAAAAATAAAAGTCCCTACAAAAAAATTTTGCTTACATATTATGATGTTGAAATTCAAGACCAAAAAAAAGAAAACAATGAATCTAATTTAAGTAAGTTTGGAAGTACAGTTATTGATGTAGATGAAGATCACGCTTTTTCAAATGGAGTTGAAAAACTAGAAGAATATTTAAATGCAAATGATAAAATGTTAGATGTGGAAATTCAATTACAATTAGAAATTGAAAAATTTGATTCATAACAAACAACACAAGGGGACTGTCCCCTAACAACACAAGGGGACTGTCCCCTTGTGTACAAAGATAGTCAAGAAATACTTGTAAAAGGAAGCAACCCAAGGCGAAAAGGATTTATTAATTGGTCTGATATTTGTTTCAAATAAAATCAATTGATAATTATTATCAATTTCCTTGACATAGGCAAAATTATTTGTTATCATAAACCCATAATAAATAGAACAAAGGTTAAAAGAACTTAATTTATAGGAAAAAGGAGAATTGAAATGAATATA
>JBEPWV010000029.1:0-8513 GCA_041642175.1 Clostridia bacterium | reverse complement strand
ATTTCATGAATTTTCTCCTTATAAAAATATAGTTAAAAATATTGAAATTGTAATTAATGATACAAGATGCTCTATTACTACAACCTTTGATGCAAAGTAGGCATCGCTTTTGTACTGCTTGGCCAATATTGCTGTAATAGCTGCCGGTGGTAGTGAAGCATAAATTATACTTACTCCCCTTGCTACTGTAGAAAGATTAAAAAAATACAGAACTAAAATCATCAATATAGGTGATAATAAAAGTTTAATTGATCCTCCGTAGTAGACTAGTTTGTCTGTAAATATTTCTCTTCTATTTACTGAGGCCAGCTTTCCACCTATAATAAACATGGCAAAAGGTGTGGTCATAGACCCTAAAGATTCTAGGGTTTTGTCTATTATAGTAGGAAATTCAATCTGAAATATAAACACGGTAAATCCTATATATAGAGCTACTATAGCTGGGTTTCCAAACATATTTTTGATTTCTTTTTTCCCTAATTTATTAAAAAAGGACATTAATCCGTAAGTCCAGGTAAGTACAACTATAGGAATATAAAACATAGAAGCAAAAAACATTCCTTCTTGACCAAATATTTGATACACTACTGGAAATCCCATAAACCCTGAATTTGTAACTACATTTGCCATTCTTAATATTTTTTTCTTTTCTTTATCTTTTATTTTTAATATAAGCAGAAAATTGATAGCTATAAGAATAGCACTGTGTATGATTGCTACCAGCATTACTTCCAGTCCTAAGCTTAATCTATCAAAGGTGTATTCTACTTGAAAAGCTTTTATTATTAATCCTGGTAAACTAACATACATTAAGATAAAGGTCAAAGAATCTTCAACCTTTTCACTTAATATACCTTTTTTTTGAAGGTAATATCCAATTAGTATTAGAATACCCATCAGCATTACGCTGTTAATTATTACCTCTGTCATTAGTTCTCCTGATTTTTAATTATATAAAAGACTTCTCAAATATCTAAAGGCTCTAGTGAAAAATCCTGCTTTTTCAACATCTCTAGATGCTTTTATGTTTATAGTATCTACTAATTCTTCACCTATATAAATTTCCATATCTCCTACAACATCTCCTTGAAATAGAGGAGCTAGGTTCTCGTAATTTTCGTATTTCATAAGTGTTTTTACATCTGAACCCTTTTTAACTATTTGGTAATAATCTTCTTCCGGATTTAGATTCAATGTCATATCTTTTCCGTTTGGTATAATTATCGTATCTACTATATCATCTTCAGAAAATAATTTTTCTTTGCTAAACTGATAAAGACCGTATTCCAGCAGCTCTTTTGATTTAGTTATCCTATCCGTATGAGATTTGGCTCCCATAACTACAGATACAACTCTTCTATTCATGTTTTCATCTTCCTGTATTAATACTGGAGCTGTTGATATTAAACAAAGACCCGCCTTATCTGTGTATCCAGTCTTGAATCCATCTACTATTTCCATTTCAGGTAACATTGGATTAGTAGCTGTTCTTTCATAATTTCTTTCCGTTAGTACTAGATTTTCTCTATCAGTAGTCTGAACTACATCAGGATAATTTTGTATTATATATCTGGTTAGTTCAAAAAGATCTCTAGTAGACATAAAGTTTTGATCTGTTTCTTCCAAATCTGTAGGCATTCCATTTGGATTTATAAACTTTGCTGTAGTTAGTCCTATTTTTTCAGCAGTTTCATGCATTCTATTAACGAAGGCTTCTTCAGATCCTGCTACATGTTCTGCTATAGCTACGGCAGCATCGTTTCCTGATACTATCAGTATGACGTCTAGTAAAGTACCTAGAGTTATTTCTTCACCTGCTTCAAGTCCAAAAGAGCTACCCTCTGTTTCAGCTGCATATTGACTTACTATGACAGTATCATCTTTTGATACTTCTCCCTTTTCTATAGCTTCTCTTGCTACAAGATAAGTCATTATTTTTGTAGTACTTGCTATTGGAACTACTAAATCTATATTATGTTGATAAAAAATTTCTCCTGTTTCTAAATCTCCACTTATAGCAGCTGAAATATCACTACTTACATCAATATCAGCAAATACTGTAAAGCTGCTTAGTAATAATATTATCAATATCAAAGATATAGATTTTTTTAATCTATTAAACATTGTTTCCTCCAATTATTCTGTAATTTTTTCAAGTCCACCCATATATGGTCTCAATACTTCCGGTATTCTAACTGTACCGTCTTCATTTTGGTAGTTTTCTAATATTGAAGCAAAAGTTCTACCTACTGCCAGTCCAGATCCGTTTAAAGTATGTATATATTCTACCTTACCTTCTTCGTTTCTGTATCTTATGTTGGTTCTTCTTGCTTGATAGTCTTCAAAGTTTGAACATGAAGATATCTCTACATAGTCATTATAAGATGGCATCCAAACTTCTAGGTCATAGGTTTTTGCTGAAGAAAAACCAGTATCGCCGGTACATAGTTCTAAAACTCTATATGGAAGTTTTAATTCCTGTAAAATATTTTCAGCAAAAGAAGTTAATATTTCAAGATGTTCATAAGATTCTTCAGGTTTAGATAACATTACCATCTCTACTTTATCAAATTGGTGATTTCTTATCAAGCCCCTTGTATCTCTACCAGCAGATCCTGCTTCTGATCTAAAACAAGGAGTATATGCTGTAAGGTATTCCGGTAACTGGCCTACGTCTAAAATTTCATCTCTGTATATATTCGTCAAAGGTACTTCTGCAGTTGGTATAAGATAAAAATCTTTTTGAGGAATTTTAAATACATCTTCTTCAAATTTAGGAAGCTGTCCTGTTCCTATCATGCTAGTTCTATTTACCATAAAAGGAGGACTTATTTCTTTAAAGTTATTTTTTAATGTTTGTGTATCAAGCATATATGATATTAGAGCTCGTTCCAATCTAGCCCCTTGACCTTTAAACATAGAAAACCTGGAACCGGTTATTTTTGAAGCTCTTTCAAAATCTAAAATACCCAGCTCTTCACCGATATCCCAGTGAGCTTTCGGTTGAAAGTCGAATTTAGTAGGTTCTTCCCATTTTTTTATTTCTTTGTTATCATCTTCGCTTTGTCCAACAGGTATAGTTGGATTAGGGGTATTTGGAATTCCAAGAAGTTCTTCTTGTATCTGTTCTTCTACTTCTTTAACCTGTCCTTCCATTTCTTTGATTTCTAAAGATAATTTTTTCATTTCATCTAGTATGTCTTTTATGTCTTTTCCAGCCTTTTTAAGCTCCGGTATTTTTTTTGATGTTTTATTTTGGTAAGCTTTTTTTGATTCGAATTCTTTTAATAATTCTCTTCTTCTTTCGTCTAGTACCAGAACTCTATCAATTGACAGTTCAGGATCTCTTCTTTTTAATAATTCGTTAATTTCTTCAGGATTGTTCCTAATTCTTTTAATATCTAACATAACATACTCTCCTTTTTTAGATTAAAAAAGCTCCCACCCCTGGAAGGGACGAGAGCATAACTACCGCGTTGCCACCCTATTTACTAAAATAGTCTCTTTAAAAGTTAACGCCTAAATACGTTTAGGTTGCTACCCCTAAAAGCTCAGAAGTGGATTCGATGAATCATTTTACTGATTTTCACCAGGCATCAGTTCTCTTAAAAAATAAAATCATCTACTAGCTTCCTCAAAGCATGTATTTTTTTATAATATAGTATATTTAATTGATTTTGTCAAGGTGTGGTGGTATTATTATAGTTAAAGTGAATAATAATTTTAATCGGATAAAATTTATTAATGAGGTGATGAATTGAAATATATTGAAACCAATTGGGATATTCCCTATTATAATTTTGCATTAGAAGATTATCTTTTAAATGAAGCTGAGGAAGATGATTATGTATTTTTCTACATACATAAGCCTTCTATCATAGTAGGTAAATATCAAAATACAATTGAAGAAGTCAATAAGGATTTTATTGAAGAAAACAATATAACTGTAGCTAGAAGACTTTCCGGCGGGGGTGCTGTATATCACGACCACGGAAACTTAAATTTTTCATTTGTACACAAGGCTGATAAGAAAGATGTAAACAACTTTAAAAAATTCACAAAACCGGTGGTAGATGCATTAAAAGAGTTAGGACTAAATGCCCATCTTTCCGGAAGAAACGATATATTGATTGATGACAAGAAAATTTCCGGTAATGCTCAATACTACACTAACGGAAGACTGCTGCATCACGGTACTCTGCTATACGACAGTCAAATGTCTAATCTAGTTAAGTCCTTAAAGGTTAGAGAATTAAAAATTAAATCTAAGGGTATCAAGTCTGTAAAAAGCAGAGTTGCTAATATAACAGATTTTTTAAACAACAAACTACCTATAGAAGATTTTAAAGATTATTTACTTAAATCTTTTTATCAAGCTAGAGATATAGAGAAGTACGAATTAGATGACAAAGCTATGAAATATATTGAAAAAAAAGTTGAAGAAAAATATTCTACCTGGGATTGGAACTGGGGCAAATCTCCTAATTTTGAAATACAAAAGATCGATAAGTTTCCTTTCGGTATATTAGATACTAGGTTGGATATTAAAGATGGGTTAATAAGCGCTTGTAAAATATATGGTGATTATTTTTCTAAAAAAGATATAAAACATTTGGAAAATTCTCTTATAGGTTTAAAGTATGATAAAAATGATCTTCTCAAAAATGAAGATATTGTAAATATAAAGGATTATTTCGATGATATAGAATTTAATAATTATGTAGATTACTTAGTTTAAAAAAACCTTGAGGCTCGGCCTCAAGGTTTAATTTTTATTGAATTATTATTCTGTATCTGTGTTTTCACTGTTTTCAGTGTTTTCCAGGTTTTCAATTGCCTCTTCTTCTACAGTCTGTTCTTCTTCTATTTCGATACCCTGCTCTTCCTGAAGTCTTTCAAGAAGTCTTTCAAGCTGATTGATGTAAATTCCATAACTTGACCAGTTACCATTTCTTTGAGCTTCTACTGCGTTTTGGTAAGCTTCAGTAGCTCTGATAATTAATTCTTCAATGGTTTGTTCTACTTCATCTTCTCTATCTGCCTCATCAGGGTCTTCTGCTATGTCACCAAATATTTTATCTAAGGCAAGTTCTAGGGTATTTCCCATTACTATTTGATCTCCGTAACCTATTATTACTCGCTTCATTTCCGGAAGACTGTTGGTACCGTTGGATGCTTGTAGATATATAGGTTCAACATATAGTAATGAATCTTCTATAGGAATAATTATTAAATTACCTCTAAGTACGCTGGATCCTTCCTGAGACCAAAGAGTCAACTGTGGTGATATCTCAGAATCCTGGTCGATTCTTGCTTCTATCATATTTGTACCAGGAATATTTTGCCCTTTAGGAAATTTGTATACGAACAATTTCCCGTAGTTTTCATTATCATTTCCTCCAGCCAGCATCGCCGTCATGTTGTTCTTACCTGTAGGAGAATATGGTACCGTAAGTAGAAATTCTACTTCTTCTCTATCTGGAAGTTTAAACATAACGTAGTTGGATTCGACAGTCTGCTCATTACCCATATATTTCTCTTGAGATATATCCCAGTAATCTTCTCTACCGAAAAATACATTTGTATCCGTCATATGATAAGTTCTGTAAAGTTCACTTTGTATATCGAAGAAAGTCTGAGAATATCTTGTATGAAATTCTATACCTAAAGGCATATCTTCATAAGGTTTAAGTAAATCCGGGAAAATTTTGTTGTAAGTTTCTATAACAGGATCATCTGCATCGGCTATATAAAAATCTGTATCACCGTTGTATGCATCTATTACAACCTTAACTGAATTTCTTACGTAGTTTAAAGTACTTCCTTCTAAAGGTTGAGAATATGGGTATCTTTCTAATGTTGTAAATCCTTCAATAATCCAGTATAACTTTCCATCATCTTGATTTAATATTAGATATGGATTATCATCAAAACTTATAAAAGGTGCTATCTTGTTTACTCTTTCCATTACATTTCTATGAAGAACTATCCTACTCTCCGAATTTATATTGTTGGATATCAATATTTCATAACTTCTTTCTCTTAATGAAAACAGAAGTTTATTTAGACCGGATAATTCTATACCTGCAGTACCTTGGTAAATAACTTCTGCATTTTGGTTCCCTAAAGGATAGTCAAATTCTTTTTCATCTGTTTTAACTATTACATATTCGTTTGTTTTTTCTCCGAAGTATATCTCCGGTCTTTCTATTTTTAAATCCGTAGTCGTTGTAGGTGGTATGTCTCTTACCATTAGTACAGGCTGACCATCTGAACTCACTTCATTTACAGGAGATAAAGTAAATCCATAACCGTGAGTGTATTTTAAATATTGATTTACCCAGTTTTGTGCTTGATCAGTTAATCTAGATTGATCTAGCTCTCTTCCTGATATAAAGGTCTGTCTGTATTCACCGTTTATCATATATCTGTCCACATCTACATCATTAAATAAATAGTATGGTCTTATTGCCTGTATTTGATTGTATGTTTGCTTTATAGGTCTGTAGTCGTTAATCCTAATATTTTTAATAATTTCAGGATTATTATTTATGTCTTCACTATCCAAGTTATAATTAACTGGAAAATCAATTTCTTCTATTTCATCTAATTTGAAAGCTTTCCTAGTAGAAAAAATATTGTATTGAATATATTGTGCTTCTTTTGATATTTGATCCGGTTCAACTATAAAGCTTTCTACTACTCCACCTAGTATTCCACCGGTTATCGTTACAACTATTATTAGGACTGGAAAAGCAAGAGCCATCTTTAGTTTTCTTTTTCTAGCTCCCATTAAAAATGCTATAGAACCTACAAATGCTAGTATGGCAGAAACTCTGTAAACATTCAAATCTACTAAAATATCAGTATATCCTGCTCCAAATACCGCTCCTCTATGTGAGTAAAGTAAACTGTAGGATCTTAACCATAGGGTAACACCTAAAAGTATCATAAGTAAAAAACCAAATATAGATATTTGTTTTAATACATCTGTTATCATTTTTTTGTCTATACCTTCAAATTTAAGCTGTCCTCTTCTTCTTAAATCTTCAAAGTCAATTACCTTCTCATCTTCTTTTTGCTTATTAACCTGTCTAGTACCCATTACCAATATATTATAAAGTACTGTGATTACTATAAATGCAAAGAGTAATGTAATGCCTACATTTATAAGTGATGATATAACCGGTAATTTGAATACATAGAAGGATACGTCGTTACCAAATAGTGGATCTGCATAGTTAAAGCTTGTAGAATTAAAAAACTTTAAAATTTCGAACCACATATCCGACACAACCGATATTGTAAAGAAAAAACTGATAACTGCTGCACCCATTTTGATTCCTATTCTAAGGGTTTTCTTCGTTTTTTCATCAGGTATTACACCTGTTTCATCATAATATTTATTTTTAAGCTTATTTACAAATAAGTAAAAAGCTAAAAATACAATAATAAACAGTGGTACTCCTAAAAACAGTTGTGTTTTTATCTTTGTAAGAAATGTTCCTACATATCCTACTTCGCCAAACCACTGGTAATTAGCTAAAAAAGATATAACGCTTCCAAAGGAACTTATTACAACTATGATGATAAATACTACTAAAGCTATAAATATGTTTCCTTTATTTTTGAACAAGTTCATATATGAAACCTCCTTAATAATAAACTACTTAAAATCTATTTGTATAAAAATAGGTAGTATATTATTATACTACCCATAATACTAGTTTACAAACAATAAAAAATTAATATTTATCTAATTTTTGCTGATATCTATCTTCGTAATTGATTATTTTTCTTGTGTATTCTTTGTCTATAAACTCTGAATAAAATAAAAAGTCTGCTGTTGCTCTGTTCATTGCTACAGGTATATCGTACAGTACTGCTATTCTTAGCAATGCCTTAACGTCGGGATCGTGGGGCTGAGATGTCAATGGATCCCAGAAAAAAATCATAAAATCTATTTTCCCTTCAGAAATTTTCGAACCAATCTGCTGATCTCCGCCTAAAGGACCACTTTTATAAGATTTAACTTCAATTCCTATTTCTTTTTTTATTAATTTTGAGGTACTTCCTGTACCAAATAGCTTATGGGTTCTTAGTTTTTCTTTATTTTCATTTACCCATTCTAAAAGATCTTGTTTTCTATTGTCATGGGCTACCAGTGCAATTTTTTTTGTTTTTTCCATCTTTATTTTACTCATAACTACCTCAATTATTTCTTTTAAACTCTATTTTAAACTTTTCAAATATTCTTTTTTCAATTCTTGATACTGTGACTTGAGATATATCAAGCTCTTCACCCAATTGTTCCTGAGTTTTATCATCATATAGATATCTTTTCTCTACGATAGTTCTTTCTAACTTGTTTAATTTTTTCATAACTCTTTTTATAAAATCCTTGTCCTCTATGTTTTTAAAAGAGTCGTCTTTTTCTCCAACTATATCCATTAAACTAATGTTATTGTCTTCACTTCCCGTCTCATACTTTAAATCAAGAGACTTAGGATTAT
>JBEPWV010000028.1:0-8627 GCA_041642175.1 Clostridia bacterium | reverse complement strand
CTTATGACAAAGTCCACAATACTAGAGAAATAGCCGCCTTAACTCCTTTAGTATTTGAATATCTAGAAGAAAAAGATCCATTAGCCCTTCGTCTAGTTAATAGTGCTGTTGATGATTTATATGATTTAGTATATCCTCTTATAGGAAAACTATATTCTTCTGAAGAAGAGTTTTTATTTACTTATTCCGGGAGTATAATTTTAGAATGTAATTACATAAAAAACAACCTAACAAAAAAATTACAGGAAATATATCCAAATATAAATCCTGTAAACCCTATTTACGATTCAGCAATAGGTGCTTTGATAATCGGCTGGAGCAAATATAATATTGATTATAAAGGAAATCTAAAAAAATCCTGCTAAGCTTAAAAAATTTCCATTAACCATCTTTGTGCTTTTTCTTTTTCTCCTTCTACTAAAGGTCCTTCTGAGTCTTTTACATAAAAACCTTCAGGTGCAACCATTATTTTCGAACCTATTTTTTCAAGTCTTTTATTTATCTTTTCTGCTGCATAGCCGGACCTTTTCATTATGCTGCTTAGAGTTTTAGGTTTTATAGTATCGTAATCTATTCTTGTATCAAAAACTGCTGTCTTTAATTCTTTTAATGCAATAGGATATTTGTTTAGTATATTAGTTATATCCTTAGTTGGTCTAAAGGCTCTAGTTGGAGAGCCAATGACTAAAAATTGAACATTAGCAAAATCAGCTTCTTTAAAGTCTCCAGCTTTTATCATATCCACATCATGATTTCCTTCAAGGGCTTTTTTTATATATTCAGCAATCTTTTCTGTATTCCCAAAGAATGAATCATATAAAATTAAAACCTTCATTTTTTACAGTGATTAAATTATTAATCACCTACCCCCTTTTATTAAATTTAATATATATTTACCCAAATTATGAAAATTTATATCTATTTGACATTATATCCTACATTTTTTTAATTTAGTTTTATGTGTGTAAAATATACATCAAATAATACAGAAAATAAAGCTTCATTTTTTTAATTGAGAAAATATTTTTTGAATATTCATTGTGAATATTGGTATATATATAATAGAGGAAATTTGAAAATAAATATTGAGGAGGTTTATGAATGTCAAAAACAGAAAAATATAAAGAAGAATTTAAAAAGAAAGTAAAAGAATTAGAAGCTTATATACATGATAAAAAAGCTAAAATCCAGGAATTAAAAGAAAAGGCTAAAGAAAAAAAAGATACTGTGGAAATACAAGAAAAAATTGAAGAATTAGAAGAGAAAAAAGATGAAGCTGAAAAAGATTTAGCAGAATTAAAAGGCAAAGCTGAAGAAAATATCGAAGAGGGTAAAGGAAAACTTGGAAAGGCATTTAAAAAGTTCGGTAAAAAATTAGATAAATAATTAAGACATAATTATATTGCAGATATATGCCGTCATATATCTGCAATATTTCTTTAAAGGAGGATTGAAATTGTCAAAACTAGATGAATATAATAAAAAAAGAGATTTTAATAAAACAGATGAACCAGAAGGAGAAGAAGAAAGTAGGGATGAAAATATTTTTGTAATCCAAAAACATGATGCCAGTAATCTTCACTACGACTTACGTTTGGAGATAGATGGTACATTAAAATCCTGGGCTGTTCCAAAAGGCCCATCTACTGATCCATCAGAGAGAAGACTAGCTCTTCCCACCGAAGATCATCCTTTGAAGTACAGTGACTTTGAAGGTGTAATTCCAGAAGGGAATTACGGTGCGGGAACAATGATAGTTTGGGATAAGGGAACTTTTAGTAATACCACTGAAAAGGATGGCAAAAAACTCAGCGCTAAAAAAGCTTTTGAGGTAGGACATATAACCTTTGATTTAAAAGGAGAAAAACTTCAAGGAGGATACAGTCTCTTTAGAACTAACAAAGGAAAAAATGAAAGATGGCTTCTTGTGAAAATGAAGGATGATCAAGCAGATGCAAGAAGAAATCCTACAAGTACTGAAAATAAGTCAGTTATATCTGGAAAAACTATAAAAGAACTTAAAGAAGAAGAGAAAGATTAGGAGATGATCCTGTGAAAATAGAAAATATAGAAATCACAAAAAAAGATAAATTATTATTTAAAAACCCTGATTATTCTAAACAAGATATTGCAGAATATTACAAAAAAATCTGGCCTCAAATGAACTTTTATATTATTGGTTATCCTGTAACTCTGCAAAGATTTCCCAACGGTATAGATGAAAAAGGATTTTATCAAAAAAATGCATCTGATTATTTTCCAGACTGGATGGATAAAGTTGAAGTAGAGGGTCGAGAAGATAATACAACAAATTATCCCCTGTGTAATGATTTGGACTCTCTTATATATCTTGTTAATCAGGGAACTATAACCTTTCATACTTGGCTTAGCAGCACTCATGATTTAGATAATCCGGACAAAATAATTTTTGACTTAGATCCACCTGAAGACGACTTTTCTCTAATTGTTGAAGCTGCTTTCGATGTAAAAAAAGAGTTGGAAAAATTAAAGTTGAATCCTTTTGTTATGACTACAGGTTCTAAAGGTCTACATATACTAACACCTATAAAACCTGATTATAATTTCCATCAAATTAAAGAATTCGCAAAAAAAATTTCTTATCATATAACTAAAAATAATCCGGATAAATATACTACAGAGCAGCGAAAGGATAATCGAGAAGGGAAAATTTTTTTAGATATCCTTAGAAATGCTAAAGGACAGACAGGAGTATGTCCTTACAGCCTAAGGCCTATTAGTGGAGCCCCTATAGCAACGCCATTATCATGGAATGAATTATCAAAAAAAGATTTTAATTCACAAAAATATACCATAAAAAATGTTTTTAGAAGATTAGGTCAGATTGAAGATCCTTGGAAAGATTATAAAAAATCAGCATCTTCAATAACTGACGGAGTAAAATATTTAAAAAATTTAACTTAAGTTATTGATATTCTGGTATTTATAAAGTATTATTGTTCTATAAAAAAATAATAAAAACGAGGATAAGAAAATGCTATTAATAATTGATAACCAAAGTTCATATATTAAAAATTTTAAACGCCAATTTTTGTCGGAACAGGATTTTGATTTTATTTTTTTCGACCATAACCAACCTATTACATTGTCATTTAAGTCTGAAGTTAATGGAATTATTCTCTCTGGGGGTCGTGGCAATCCATATACACCTTTAAACTTGACTACCAATTTTGTAGCCTTACACAATTTCGATGTACCGGTGATGGGGTTTTGTTTAGGTCACGAAATCATAGCCATTCACAACTACGGTCGTATAAAAAGACTGCAGGAACCTCATCGAAAAAAAGAAGAAATAGAAATAACAAATATGGATGATCCGATTTTTGAAGGATTGTCATCAAATAAGGTAAAGATACAAAAAAGACATAATTTCTATGTCTCGGAACTGCCAAAAGACTTTATATCTTTAGCTAAATCCGACACCTGCGATACAGAGATTATTAGACATAAGGATAAACCTATATACGGATTTCAAGGTCATCCTGAAGTAAGTAAAGGTGATGGATTGTTAATGGTTAAGAATTTTATAAGATTATGTGGATTGGATGTAGGTGATTGATATGAGAGTAGCTATAATATACAACGAAGATAGAGGAAAAGTAATAAATGTTTTTGGAATGCAAAATAAAGAAATATATAACCCTAAAGTAGTAAAAAAAGTAGCTCAAGCCTTAGAAAAAAACGGTCATAATGTTGAAATAATAGACGGAAACATGGAAGTATTTGATAAACTAAAAGATTTTTTCCCGAGAGTTGGCGATGATACCAAGCACGGTATAGTATTTAATATGGCCTATGGGATACAGGGGGAAAGTAGATATACACATATTCCTTCCATACTGGAAATGACCGGCATACCTTATGTAGGTTCAAATCCTTCAGGACATGCTTTGGCCTTAGACAAGGTCATAACTAAAATTATTCTTCAAAAAAACAACCTTCCTACTCCAGATTTTTGGGTTTTTTCATCAAAAGCTGATGATATGAATGATGTGAAATATCCGGTAATAGTAAAGCCAAAAATGGAAAGTGTTTCTTTTGGTTTACGAGTTGTATATAACGAAGAGGACCTTAGGGATGCTGTTGAATTCGTAATATCTGAATTTCATCAACAGGCCTTGGTTGAGCAATTCATTAAAGGCAGAGAATTTGCAGTTGGCTTAATCGGAAATAATCCTGTAGAAACATTCCCTGTACTGGAAATAGATCTAGAAGGAGATCCAAATGCAATACAGACGGTAGATGATAAACAGCATAAACCTAAAAACAAAATATGTCCTGCTTTAATCTCTGATGAACTTGCAAAAGAAATGCAGGATATAAGCAAGAAGGTTTTTACTTCTTTAGGTTTAAGAGACTTTGCAAGAGTTGATATTAGATTAGGCCTAGATAATCAAATCTATGTTTTAGAAGTTAACTCTATGGCAAGTTTAGGTTTCGGAGGTTCTTACGTAGCTGCAGCCAAAGTCTATGGTTTGGATTATGATGGACTGGTAAACAAAATGCTTGATGTTGCCTCAATGAGATATTTTAATACTGAAGCTATTAAGGAGAAATCTTCTGGCAAAAGAATTTCTACTAAGGTAAAAATAAGAAGCTATTTACGTACAAGAGAAGAATATATAATAAAAATTTTAAATGACTTCGTAGATCAAAATACATATACTCAAAATATAGAAGGTGTTAATAAACTTGGAAATTCAATAAAAAACAAACTGGCTTCCTTAGGCTTTACTGCTGAAATCTTTCCTCAAAGTCAGGTAGGTAATGTGCTTTATTTTTCCAATACCGACAGTACTGATATTGATGTTTTACTTGTTGGTAATTTAGACAATACGGTAAAACCGGAAAAACAAAAGTATTTTGACGATAAAGAAAATCGCCTTTACGGTACTGGAGTATGGGAGAATAAAGGTGGTATAGCATCAGCCTTACTTGCTCTTCAGAGCCTAAAATATACAAAAAGACTTAAAAATAAAAGAATTGGTATTTTGCTAACTTCCGACGATTTAATGCAGGGAAGATTCAGTAAGAAAATCGTTAAGGATAAGAGTAAAAACGCTAAAATTATATTAGGCTTAAATGGTGCATTCATACACGGTGGTATGGTTACAAGCCGTTCAGGATCTGCTAAATATAAGATTTCTATGAATATGAAGAAATTTACTAAAACAGAAGATGTAGCTAAGGCCGTGAATGTCTTTATAGAAACTATGAATAAGATGGTAAAACAAACGGATGAAACAAAAGGAATAGTAATTTCCCCTAGTAATATGAAAGTCAGCTCAAATATTACAGAGCCGTATTTCCACGGTGATGCTACTTTAAATATTAGATATGGAGATCTTGAATTATATACTACTTTTGATGATAGAATAAGAAGGATGATACCTGAAAGAAAGTTTAAAAACATTTATAATTTTCAAATTGAAGGTAGCGACAGAAGACCTCCTATGCAGCTGACTCAGCAAACTGAAGAAAGCTTTAAAGAATTAAAAGAAATAGCCGATGATTTAGATATCATAATAAGCAGCGACCATAGATGGAGTTCAAATAACATCGCTTTTTCAGACTCAAGTAGGGCAATAATTGATGGTTTTGGACCTTCCGGCAAAAAAGAGTTCAGTGGAAGAGAGTATATATTTAAGCATAATATAATAGAAAAAGCTCATCTTCTAGCTGTTTTTATAGATAACTTTAAATAAAAAAGCTGCAGATTAATCTGCAGTCTTTTTAACTTGCTTTACTTTTTTTACTTTTAAACAATTTTTTAAAATTCACTTCAACTATAAGCATACCTGATAATATCATAAGAGCACCTAGTGTTCCCCTGAAGGAAAGCAGTTCTTCCAGAAATATGTATCCAAAAAATGCTGCAAATACAGGCTCTCCCGTATATATTAGTGCTGTATGAGAAGGAGTAGTATACCTTTGAGCTACATTTTGCACTATAAAAGCTCCTGATGTACATACAACACTTAGAAATACTATATTTCCCCAGGCCGCTGCTTCAGTAGGAATTATAGGAGTTTCTATCATATAAGAAGTAATTAAACTTAAAACCCCTACCACACCAAGTTGAATAGTAGCAAAGGATACAGACTCTACTTTCACTGTGTATTTGCCAACAAATATTATATACAGTGCAAAAACTAAAGCACATAGGAATGTATAAACATCACCTATATTAACACCGTCGATATTACCATTTAACGTTAGTAATCCCAGTCCGGTAAAAGCTATTATTGTACTGAAGATAACTTTTCTTTCCGGGATTGTTTTAATAATTAAAGCTGAGAATACCGGTACCATAATTACATTTAGTCCTGTGATAAATGCGGACTTTGATACTGTAGTATAGTTTAATCCAACAGTCTGAAGGGCGTAGTGCAAAAACAGCAGTATTCCTAATCCAATACCATATTTTACAGTCTGTTTATTTAAATTTTTAAATCTTTTATAAAAAATCCCAAAAGATATGAAAAACGCCAGTAAAAATCTTATAGCTAAAAAATTATATGTTTCTAGAAAATCCAGGGAATGTTTAGTTAGTAAAAATGATATACCCCATCCTATGGTTACTAAAAATAGAGAGATATCGGCTTTTCTTTGATTTGTCATATTCTTATTCTCCTTTTCAAACTACCTCAATTATTATAACTTAAATGACTTGTAGATTCAACTCTTGTAATGTAAAATTAAAAAAAAAGGAGGTCTTTCATGAAATTTGAATATTTGTTAAGTGATCTTACAAAGATAAGAAGAGATTTACATCAAATCCCCGAGATAGGTTTAGAAGAATACAAAACATCTGAATATATAAAAAAAATATTAGAAGAAATGAATGTCGAATACGAACAAGTTGCCGGCACCGGGATTTTAGCAAAGTTAAAAGGTGACACTTCAGATAATCCCATTTGCTTTAGAGCTGATATGGACGGTTTACCGGTGAAAGAAGACAATACTGTAGACTATAAATCTAATAACGGAATGATGCATGCCTGCGGTCACGACGGTCATATGACTATGTTAATAGGCCTTATAAAAGTATTAGCTAATGAAAATTTAAAAAAGGATGTTTTGTTTTTATTTCAACCTGGAGAAGAAAATGTTGGTGGTGCTGAAAAAGTTCTCCTGGATAAAAACTTTCAAAAGCACAAAATAGAAAGTATCTACGGATGTCATATAGACCCATCTATAGAGGAAGGAAAAATAGGAATTAACAGCGGTCCTTTAATGGCTCAAGATATACTTTTTGATATATATATCAATGGTAAAGCAAGTCACGGAGCAGAACCTCAGAAGGGCATTGATGCTATATATACTACCTCTCAAATAGTAAATTTATATCAAAGTATAATCAGTAGAAATATAGAGCCGGTAGAATCTGGAATTATAACTATAGGGAAAATCCATGGTGGTAATTTTAGAAATCAAGTGGCTGAGAATGTTAAACTTGAAGGAATTGTCAGGACTTTTAAAGACGAAGTTTACGAGAAAATAAGAGCTAGAATTAGTATAATCAATAAAGGTATAGAAAAATCTTTTGATGTGCAGATTAAAGAGGATTTTTACAACTACTGTCCGTCAGTTATAAATGATGAAAATCTATATAATATGTTCATTAAAGACTTTCCTGAAGATAAGATTTTAAAGGTTAAACCTCAAATGATAGCTGAAGATTTCGGATTTTATAGAAGTCAAATATCAAGTTTATTCTTTCTTTTAGGAGCTAAAAATGATAGCAAAGGATTTAATATATCTCTTCATAATTCTAAATTTAATTTTGATGAAAAAATACTTCTTAACGGAGTTGAATCTTTTTATCACATAGTAAAGGCAAATAATATTATAAAGTAAGGAGTGTTTCTATGATTAAGTTCGAAAATATAACAAATTCATATAATAGAATCAAAAACTATATTTACAAAACCCCTTTGGAATTTTCGAGATACTACAGTTCAAAGAATACTAACATATATCTCAAATTGGAAAATCAGCAGAAAATGAATTCCTTTAAAGTTCGAGGAGCTTTTAGCAAGTTGACTTCTCTAGCTAAAGAGGAGAAAGACAGAGGTATCCTAGCAGTATCTTCAGGAAATCACGGGGCAAGTGTTAGTTATGCATCAAGTGTCCTAGGTATAAAGAACTCTAAGGTATTTATACCAAAAACAACCCCCAAAGCAAAAATAGATAAAATAGAATATTACGGCAGTGAAGTAGTTAAAATAGGAGAAACCTATGATGAATCTCATAACGCCGCTATGGCGGAAATGAAAAAAAATAATTTAACCTTTGTAGATCCGTGTTCCGACAATTATGTAATATCCGGTCAGGGTACGATTGGGTTGGAGATTATGAGAGATAATCCTGATATTGATACTATTATAGTTCCATTAGGTGGCGGTGGTATGATTACAGGAATAAGTATAGCTGCGAAGCATATTAACCCAGAAGTTAAAATCGTTGGGGTTCAGACAGAAGCCTGTCCTGCTATGATTAAATCTTTAGAAGATAATACATGCTATCTAGAATACCCGTCTACAGATACTATATGCGATGCTTTAATAGGCGGAGTAGGGGAAACA
>JBEPWV010000027.1:0-8653 GCA_041642175.1 Clostridia bacterium | reverse complement strand
ATATGTTCCTCCTCTTCATTTATTTATTTTATTATATAACTTTTTTGTAATATAAATCAAATATTTTGTGATAATTAAATAAATAACGATCTTTATAATGAAGAAACAAAACTTTATAATTGCCAATTATAAAAATAATTATAAATTTTTATCTAATGTTACAATTAATTAATAAAATATTTTTTTGTTTTTTAATTGAATTTTTATTTTTTATTCATTATAGTAATATTAACTAAATTAAGGAGACAAACTATGCTATCAAAAATTAATACTTGTGTTTTACAGGGCTTAGAAGGATATGAAGTAGAAGTAGAGTCAGATATTAGCAACGGTCTTCCATCATTTAACATAGTAGGATTACCGGATGCTGCTATTAAAGAATCTAAGGAAAGAGTAAGATCAGCAATATCAAATAGTGGATATAGATTTCCAATGAACAGAATTACAATTAACCTATCACCGGCATCTATTCGAAAGGAAGGTAGTCAGTTGGATTTACCCATAGCATTAGGTATTTTAAACTCTATGGGGAAAATTAGTAGTATTGAGGATGAGACTTTTTTTATTGGAGAATTATCTTTGAATGGAGATATCAAACATGTAGAAGGTGCCCTCCCAATGGTTATTTCTCTAAGGGAAAAAGGAGTAAAAAATATTTTCATACCCTTGGCAAACTTAGAAGAGTGCAGCTATATAAAAGGAATAAATATATATCCAGTAAAGGATATTGTGGACATACTTGAAATTTTAAATAAAAGACTAATAGTTAAACCAATTAAAGCTAAAAATTTTACTGAGGAAAATAATGAAAAGGAATACTTTGTAGATTTTTCTGAAGTTAAAGGACAGGAAACTTTGAAAAGAGCTGTAGAAGTTGCAGTTGCAGGAGGACACAATATTTTAATTATTGGACCTCCAGGATCAGGTAAAACAATGATAGCAAAAAGAATCCCCAGTATAATGCCGGATTTATCCTTTGAAGAAGCATTAGAAATCACTCAAATATATAGTGTATCAGGAATTATTGAAGTAGATAAACTTATTAAAACCAGACCTTTTAGATCACCTCATCATACCATTTCTAAAACTGCACTAGTCGGTGGAGGGAGAATTCCTAAACCAGGAGAAGTTTCCTTATCTCATTACGGAGTTTTGTTTCTAGATGAAATGCCGGAGTTTTCAAAAAAGACTCTTGAGGTATTAAGACAACCTATTGAAGATGGAGAAATATTAATTTCAAGGGCTAATGCTAATCTTAAATATCCATCTAAATTTATGCTGGTTGCCAGTATGAACCCATGTCCCTGTGGTTACTATGGAGATCCTAAGCATGAATGCAGATGCTCTCAAAATCAAATAGATAATTATTTAAATAAGATAAGTGGACCTTTATTGGATCGGATAGACATACAAATAGAAGCTAGTCCAATAGAATATAAAGATTTAAAAGATAAAAAAGATAGCGAAAATTCTAAAGAAATTAGAAAAAGAATTAATGAAGCACGAAAAACACAAAAAGATAGATATAAGGAATTAAACATATTTTCTAATTCACAATTAACTAATAAAGCAATAAAGAAACATTGTAATTTTTCAGAAGATGCTGAGAAATTATTGAAAAATTCCTTCGATAATTTAGGTCTAAGCGCAAGAGCTTACAATAAGATTATCAAAGTAGCTAGGACTATTGCAGACTTAGATTTTGAAGAAACTATCCAACTTAATCATTTAGCTGAAGCTATTCAATATAGAAATTTAGATAGAAAGTTTTGGGGTTAATTATGGACTATAAAGATACTTTACTATTACTTAATTCTGCTCTGGGACCTAAAAACAATGTTATTGATAATTTAGTTGATTTTTTTGGAAGCATAGATGATATTATTAGTAATTTTATTGAATATGAAAGAGATTTGGAATTTTTATCTGAAAAAGATAAAGTTAAAATAAAAGAACATATAAATTCTAATAATATGGACAAAATTAGAAGTCAAATAAATAAAAAAAATATAAAAATAATAACAAGATTTGACAGGAGTTATCCAGAAAAACTAAAATATATAAATAATTCTCCTTATATTTTGTATGCACTGGGAAAAATACAAAATTTAAATTCAATAAATAAAAATATTTCCATAGTTGGATCAAGAAAAGCTACTAACTATGGGAAATGGGTCTGCGAGAAATTTTCTAAAGAGCTGACTTTAAAGGGAGTTGTAATTACAAGTGGTATGGCTTTAGGTATTGATACTATAGCTCATAAAATCTGTATAGAGAATAAAGGGAGTACTATTGGGGTATTAGGTACTGGAGTAGACGTTGTTTATCCTAAAAGAAATAAAAAACTATATGAAGAGATAATGACGGATGGTTTAATTGTATCAGAGTTTCCTATGGGTGCTATAGCTATGCCATATAATTTTCCAGTTAGAAACAGAATAATAAGCGGACTAAGTGATGGAGTACTAGTGGTTGAAGCTAGTGATAAAAGCGGTACTCTTATTACTGCAACTTTTGCCGGAGAACAAAACAAAGAAATATTTGCTGTACCGGGAAACATAGATAATTATTTGAGTAAAGGAACAAATCAATTAATTAGAGAAGGTGCAAAAATAACTACATGTATTGAAGATATTTTAGAAGAATTTAATTGGGATAATAATAAGGAAAACAAAAATCTTTTACAAGTAAATTATGATAAACTTGATAAAATAGAAGTAGATATATTAGAATTATTGAGAGAAGGGTCTAAAAATATTATAGAATTAAGTGAAAAAATAAGCATAAAACAGAAAGATTTGCTATCAAAATTGACAATATTGGAAATGCAAGGTATTATATCACAAGAAAAAGGAAAGAATTTTAGATTAAAAAATTAGCTGGAGGAATTTGATGAGTAAAAATTTATTAATTGTTGAATCACCATCAAAAGCTAGAACTATTAAAAAGTTCTTAGGAAGTAACTATAAAGTTACAGCTTCTGTTGGACATTTAAGAGATTTACCAAAAAGCAAACTTGGTATTGATATAGATAATGATTTTGAACCTAACTACATTACTATTAGAGGAAAAGGCAAGGTAATTAAAGAACTAAAAAAAGAAGCAAAAAAAGCAGACAAGATTTATCTTGCAACAGACCCGGATAGAGAAGGGGAAGCTATATCTTGGCATATTGCAAACATATTAAAATTAGATGAAAATGATAAAATAAGAGTTGAGTTTAATGAAATAACAAAAAATGCAATTAAAAAAGCTGTAAAATCTCCAAGGAATATTGACTTTGATTTAGTTAATGCACAGCAAGCAAGAAGATTATTAGACAGGCTTGTTGGGTATAAAATAAGTCCTTTGTTATGGAAGAAAATTGAAAGAGGACTAAGTGCAGGAAGAGTTCAGTCTGTTGCTGTAAAATTAATATGTGATAGAGAAGAAGAAATAGAAGCTTTTAAACCGGAAGAGTATTGGACTTTAGATGGTATTTTTGATAAAGATTTAAAATTAGAAACTAAATTCAAAGGAAAAATAGAAGGTAAAAAAGTTAAAAAAGTAAAAATTGATAATGAAGAAAAGGCAAATAAACTATATGAAGATATAACAGATGGTAAAAAAGGAAAGGTATATAAAGTAAATAAAAAGAATAGAAATAAAAGACCTTATCCTCCATTTATCACCAGTACTTTACAGCAGGATGCAAATAGAAAACTGGGTTTTTCTACAAAGAAAACTATGGTTGTAGCTCAACAGCTTTATGAAGGTATAGATTTAAAAAATGCTGGAACCGTAGGTCTGATAACATATATTAGAACTGATTCATATAGAGTATCTGATGAAGCAAGAAATAAAACATCGGATTACATAAAGCAAGTTTTTGGAGAAAAGTATCTTTATAACAAGCACAAGTTTGGAAAAAACAAAAAAGGCGCACAAGATGCTCATGAGTGTATAAGACCTACATATATAGAAAAAACTCCCGAGGAAATTTCAAATTCTCTTTCTTCAGATCAACTTAAGTTGTATAGTTTAATATGGGAAAGATTTATAAGCAGTATGATGTCTTCTGCTAAGTATGAAAGTCTGTCAATAGATATAAACATTAAAGACTATATATTTAGATACAACGGAAAAAGATTAGTATTTGATGGTTTTACGAAAGTATACAGTACAAATGATAATTATGTAAAACTTCCAGATATAAAAGAAGAAGAAGTATTAGATTTAATAAAATTAATTAAAGAGCAACATTTTACAAATCCACCACCAAGGTTTAATGAAGCAAGCTTGGTAAAAACAATGGAAGAATTAGGCATAGGAAGACCTAGCACATATGCACCTACTATTTCTACTATACTATATAGAAATTATGTGCAATATGAAGAGAACAAATTTATCCCTACTGACATGGGAAAACTAGTTACAAAGGTTTTAGTCGAAAACTTTAAAAACATTATAAATGAGAAATTCACAGCTGATTTTGAAAACAAATTAGACCTAGTTGAAGAAGGCAGTGCTGAATGGAAAGAAATAATAAGAGAATTTTACGATACCTTTAGCAAAACATTAAAAAAAGCAGAAGAAAATATTGAAAAAATAGAAAAAGTTGAAATAGAAACAGATATTAAATGCGAAAAATGTGGAGCCAATATGGTAGTCAAAAAAGGAAGGTTTGGAAAATTCTTAGCATGTCCTAACTATCCTGAATGTAAAAATACAAAACCCTACGATGAAGAAAATGGGGAAGAAGCCGAAGAAAAAATCAGCGATGAAAAATGCGAGAATTGCGGGGCAAACTTAGTAGTTAAAAAAGGAAGATATGGAGAATTCTTAGCATGTCCAAATTATCCTAAGTGTAAGTTTACAAAGCAAATAACGAAAGGCACCGGAATTGACTGTCCAAAATGTGAAGATGGAGAAATTGTTCAAAAGAAAAGCAAAAAAGGAAGAGTTTTTTACGGCTGCAGCAACTACCCTGATTGCGATTTTGTATCTTGGAATAAACCCCTTGATAAAAAATGTGATGAATGCGGTAGTATAATGGTACAGAAAAATTTAAAAAGTGGTGAAAAAGTAGTATGTTCAAATAAAGATTGCCCTAAAAAATAACATTTACAAAGTATTTGCTTTATGATATACTACTTCAGGTAATACACACAGCTATTAATTTTACAGGTGGTGCCATAATAGTATTACTATGGTTCCTGTAGAAGAAGATGTAGTTGGAGGAATAAAACTAAGGAGGAAAAAAATGTCAATTGTAAACATGAAAAAATTATTGGAAGCAGGTGTTCATTTTGGACATCAAACAAGAAGATGGAATCCTAAAATGGCGGAGTACATTTTCACAGAAAGAAACGGTATCTACATTATCGACTTACAGCAAACTGTAGGTTTAGTAGACAAGGCATACAACTATATAAAAGAAGTTGTTGCTAACGGACAAGATATATTATTTGTAGGTACAAAAAAACAAGCTCAAGAATCTATTGAAAAAGAAGCTAAAAGATGTGGAATGCATTACGTTAGTCAAAGATGGTTAGGTGGAATGCTAACTAACTACAAGACTATAAGAAAAAGAATTGATAGACTTCACGAGTTGGAAGAAATGGAAGGAAGCGGAAAATTTGAACTTCTTCCTAAGAAAGAAGTTCTTCAGTTAAGACACGAAGCTGATAAATTAGAAAAATTCTTAGGTGGAATTAAAAACATGAACGATCTTCCAGGAGCTATGTTTATTGTGGATCCTAAAAAAGAGGAAAATGCAGTTAAAGAAGCTAAAATAATGGGTATACCGGTTGTAGCAATTATAGATACAAACTGTGATCCCGACGAAATAGATGTTGTAATTCCAGGAAATGACGATGCAATAAGAGCTATTAAACTACTTACTTCTGTAATGGCAGATGCTGTTTTAGAAGCAAAGCAGGGAGTTCAATTAGAGGCTGAAGAAGCTGCAAAAGCAAAAGTTGAAGAAGCTGCAAAAGCAAAAGCTGATGAAGAAGCAGTGGTAGAGAATAAAGAAAACACTGAAAATACAGAAAATACAGAAAAAACTGAAGATAAAGAATAAGTTTATTTAAGGAGGTAGAAATGGCTAAAATTTCAGCACAAAAAATAAAAGAACTTAGAGAAAAAACTAAAGCAGGAATGCTTGATTGTAAAAAAGCATTAGAGAGCGCTGATGGAGATATAGAAAAGGCAATAGAAGCTTTAAGAAAAAAAGGATTAGCATCTGCAGCTAAAAAGTCAGATAGAATAGCTGCTGAAGGAATAGTAACATCATATATTCACGGCGATAGAATTGGAGTATTAGTTGAAATAAATAGTGAAACTGATTTTGTTTCAAAAAGTATTGAATTCCAACAATTTGCTAAAGATGTTGCAATGCAAATAGCTGCCCAGAACCCTCAATATGTGGATATTGATGATGTTCCTGCAGTCGAAGTAGAAAAAGAGAAAGTTATTCTTAAAGAGCAAGCCTTAAATGAAGGAAAACCTGAAAAAATAGTAGAAAAAATGGTGGAAGGTAGAATAAGTAAATTCTATAAAGAAATATGTTTAATGGAACAACCTTATATAAAAGACCCAGATACTACTATTAAAGAATTATTAAAAGAAAAAATAGCAACAATAGGTGAAAATATTGTAATTAGAAGATTTACTAGATATGAAGTAGGCGAAGGAATAGAAAAAAAAGAAGAGAATTTTGCAGAAGAAGTTGCTAAACAAATGGATATGTAATATTATTATAATGGAGAACTTTTATAGTTCTCCATTAAAATTATGCTTTTAAGGAGGCTTTATGGATTCTAAGTATAAGAGAATAGTTCTTAAGATTAGCGGTGAAGCCCTATCTGGAAATAAGACCGGGGGAATTGATGAAGAGACCCTTCTAGAAATTTCTAAAGAGATTAAAAAAGCTAACGATATGGGAATTGAAATTGCTATAGTAGTAGGCGGAGGCAACATATGGAGAGGCGCTAGTGCAAAATTAAATGATAGAGCTACCTCAGATTATATGGGAATGCTGGCTACTGTTATTAACGGTATGGCTTTACAAGATGCTCTTGAAACCTTAGGAGTACCTACAAGAGTACAAACAGCAATTGAAATGAGACAGGTGGCTGAACCATACATAAGAAGACGAGCTATTCGTCATATGGAAAAAGGAAGAGTTGTAATCTTTTCCGGCGGATCGGGTAATCCATACTTTTCAACTGATACAACTGCTGCACTAAGAGCTGCAGAAATGAATGCAGAAGTATTATTTCTAGCAAAAAAAGGCGTTGAAGGAGTATACGACGATGACCCTAATATTAATCCATCTGCAAAGATGTATAATAATCTTAATTACATTGATATATTAAATCAAGAATTAAAGGTTATGGATTCAACTGCTACATCTTTATGTATGGACAATAACATACCAATTATTGTATTTAGCATAGAAGAACCTGAAAATATTATTAAAATTATTAAAGGTGAAAAAATAGGTACAGTAATAAAAAGGGAGGAAGAGTAATGTATTTAAAAGAACATAAAGAATTAGAAGAAAGAATGAAAAAAACTGTTGAATATTTCAAAGATGATATTTCAACAATAAGAGCAGGAAGAGCAAATCCCAAATTAGTAGAAAAAATAATGGTTGATTATTATGGCACGAAAACACCATTAAATCAAATAGCTAATATATCTGCTCCAGAACCTAGAGTCTTAGTTATTAAACCTTGGGATGCAAATGTTCTTGAAGATATTGAAAAGGCTATACAAATTTCTGATTTAGGAGTTAATCCTGGAAACGACGGTAAGGTAATTAGACTGGTAATTCCACAGCTTACTGAAGAAAGAAGAAAAGATCTTATTAAAACTGTAAAAAAAGAAGTAGAAAAAGCCAAAGTAGCCCTTAGAAATGAAAGAAGAGATACTTTAGATACTTTTAAAAAAATGGAAAAGAAATCTGAAATGACAGAAGATGATTTAAAAGATGCAGAAAGTAAAGTCCAGGAACTTATTGATAAATATTCTAAAGAGATAGATGATATTTACGAAAAAAAGGAAAAAGATATACTTGAAGTTTAATTCTACAGAGTTAATTGGTGAAAATCTTTATAATGTAATCAATAAACTAAATATTGATGATAATTTTATTTTTTTCATAAAAAAGACAAAGGGTAGTAATGAAAAATTTAATCAAGATAAGAACATACCAATTGTTGTAAGAGTTAATAAAATCTCTGAAAAATCAATTGAAATTGTAGTAGCTTATTATTAAAGATAACCCCTTTATAAAAGGGGTATTTTCTTTAAGAGGTGATTATGTGGAAACTATGGAAAATTCAAAAATAGAAAATCTTCCTGTACATGTTGCAGTAATAATGGATGGCAATAGAAGATGGTCTATAGAAAATAAAAAAAATAAATTTTTTGGTCATAGAGAAGGTATGAAAAGATTAGAAGAATTGATAGAAACTACAGGAAATCTAGGGATTAGATATCTTACAATTTATGCTTTCTCTACAGAAAATTGGGGAAGAGCTGAAGAGGAAGTTTCATACTTGATGGATCTCTTAGTAGAGTTCGCAAAACTGAAAAGTAAAACATTAGAATCTAGAGGTGTAAATGTTAATATTTTTGGTTCTATTGATGAATTACCAAAGAA
>JBEPWV010000026.1:0-8746 GCA_041642175.1 Clostridia bacterium | reverse complement strand
GACAGTGAAGGGAAATAATATCTGACTTCTCTAACAATTCTTCTAAGGATACATATTTTCCATATTCATGTTCATCCTTGTCAGCATTATGATCGTAGGCTATAACCTTCATATCAAATCCAGAAGCTATTTTAGCTACATTGGTACCTATTCTACCTAAGCCTATTATGCCTAATGTTTTTCCAGCAAGTTCAATTAATGGATAATTCCAGTAGCACCAGTCCTTGCTATTTGACCAGTCTCCATCATGTACAGACTCCGAATGTGCTCCTACATGATTGGATATTTCTAATAATAAAGCAAAGGCCATCTGCGCAACAGATTTCGTGCCGTATACTGGTACATTTGATACAGGTATATTTCTTTCTCTAGCTGCTTCTACATCTACTATATTATATCCAGTTGCCAGTACCCCTATATATTTTAAGTTACTGCATAAATCTATATGTTTCTTTCTCAAAGGAACTTTATTTGTAAATACTACCTCCGCTTCCTTGATTCTGTCCAGTATTTCATCATCAGCTGTACGATCGTATATTTCTACTTCTCCCAACTCTTTTAATCCATCCCAACTTAGATCACCGGGATTTAAAGTATAACCATCTAAAACAACTATTTTCATTTTTCCCTCCAATTTTTTCAAATATATATTAATTATATAACATGTTATGTAATTATAGAACCAAAAAACACAAAAAAGTAGGAAACCAGCTCTCTTTGTTCTACCTTTGAGAACTGGTTCCTACAATACTTCTGCTTTCATGATACTCCTTTCGGGAATTAACCCTAACAGAATTTTTTAAGCAACCTTCCTTTCGGAATGGCTACTACAACTTTTGTCGTTCTTACTTAAATCTTTTTACAACTAATCTTTAAGTTTTACTTTTCTAAACACCTTTTATACTTTCAAAACAAACTTTCAAAATTTGGATCTTTCTTACTCAAACATCTTGTTACTTAGAGAGTTAACCCTTTTTACAATTTTTCAAATCTTACTCATCTTACTATCTTGAAACTTCAAATCTTCTATATTAATAAGGTATTTAGAATTTCTAACTCAAAAATCATTTGTTAATTATGATTTAGTAAGTTCGATTTCTGTTGTAATACTATTATAGCACTATAATTTATAAATACAAGAGTTTTTGCATAAGTATATTGTATTCTTAAAAGCAAATAAAGATTTTTCAATATTTGAATTCTAACTCCCCGGCAAAATGACAAGCAGCTTTATGTCCCTTTTCTACTTCAATTAATTTTGGCTCATCGATATCACATATATCTTGTTTAAAGGGACATCTGTTTGCAAGGTTGCATCCTTTGATATCAACCATCATACTGGGAGCTTCACCTTCTAATATAAGCTTGTTTCTGTCCCTTTCTCTTGGAGATAATGCAGGTTCTGATGTTAATAGCCCTACGGTATAAGGATGCAGAGTGTTTTTATATATTTGGTCAACACTCCCTATTTCAACAATTTTCCCTAAATACATTACTCCAATTCTATCACTAATATAACGTACTACAGATAAATTGTGACTAATAAATAGATAAGTCATTTTGTATTTTTTTTGGATATCCAAAAGCAAATTCAATACCTGAGCTTGTACAGATATATCTAATGCAGAGGTAGGTTCATCTAAAACTAAAAAGTCCGGTTTCAATATAATTGCTCTCGCTACACTAACCCTCTGCTGCTGTCCACCGCTTAGCTGGTGTGGATATCTGCTGAGAAGCTCTTTCCCAAGGTTAACTTGTCCAATAATCTCATTTATTATGCTGTCAATTTCACTTTTATCTACATTATTAACCTCAAGTGGTCTTCTCAAAGTATCATATATAGTACTTCTTGGATTTAAAGATGCTGCAGGATCTTGAAAAACAACCCCAATTCTCTTTCTTAATTGACTTAATTCTGAACTACTGCAGTTGAAAATATCTACTCCGTCAAAATATATTGTATTTTCGGTGGGTCCCGTAAAATTAAGGAGCAACCTGGCTACCGTAGTCTTACCGCTTCCACTCTCTCCAACCAGTCCAAAGGTTTCCCCTCTTAATATTTCAAGATCCACATTATCCACAGCTTTAACATTTATTGTTTTTTTCTTTATAAGTCCTTTTTCAATCCTGTAGTATTTTTTTAAACTATCTATTTTAACTAGTGGTTCCATCAATTTCTCCTTTTAAAAAACATGCCTTCTTATGATCTTCTTCAACTTCAACTAATTCTGGATTTTCTACAAAACATCTTTCAAAGGCATAGGGACATCTTTCATGAAACTTACAACCTTCTGGCGGATTCATAAGATTTGCCACATCGCCTTTAATAACCTCTAATCTACCTTCTTTTTTAGTAATTCGTGGTAGTGCTCTCATCAGCATCATTGTATATGGATGTTTTGGGTTTTCAAAAATCTTATATACATCTCCAAATTCTACTATTTCTCCAGCATACATTACCCCTACTTTATCAGCTATTTCAGCGACTATACCAAAGTCATGAGTAATTACTAAAATTGACGTGTCGTATTTATCCTTCAAATCTTTCATTAAATTCAATATCTGAGCTTGTATGGTTACATCCAGTGCTGTGGTCGGTTCATCTGCTATAATTAACTTGGGATTTCTGGAAATCATCATCCCGATCATTACTCTCTGTCTCATTCCTCCACTCAGTTCGTGAGGAAAGCTTTTAACTCTTTCTTTTGAATCAGTAATTCTAACATCATTAAAAATATTTACAACTTTTTTAAATGCATCCTCCCTTGGAACATTATCTAAAAAAAGAGCTTCCGATATTTGGTCTCCCACCTTATAAACTGGGTTTAAAGAATCTAATGGGTTTTGAAAAATCATACCTATTTCTTTTCCTCTAATATCGTACATTTCTTTTTCTTTTAGTTTAAGTAAATCTATTCCATTAAAATTAACTTCTCCCCCTTCAATAACACCGGGTTCTCCAACAAGCCTCATGAGAGCCATAGCTGTAGTAGATTTACCGCTGCCGGATTCTCCAACTAGGGCTACTATTTCTTTTTTATCTATATTAAAGCTTATATTATTTACAGCTTTAACATTTCCATCCTTCATTTTAAATGTTACCTTTAAATTTTTAACAGACAGCAGTTTATCTTCTTCCACTATTATACCTCCTAAACTTTAAGTCTCGGATCAAGTAAATCTCTAAGACCTTCTCCTAATAAATTAAAACCTAAAACTGTATATACAATTGCCAGACCTGGAAATATTGATATCCAAGGAGCTTTCCCTATATATCCTATGCCTTCTTTAAGAATCAAACCCCAATCCGGCTGTGGTGGTTGAGCACCCATCCCTAAAAATCCCAGGGATGTTGTAGATAATATAGCCGTTGGCAATGCAAGAGTTGCTAATACAATTATCGATGAAGCTACATTAGGCAATATATATCTAAGCATAATATTAAAATTATTCTCACCATAAGCTCTTGCTGCTTCTATAAAATGAAGATTTTTTATAGACTGGGTTTTCACCCGGACAATACGGGTAAATTGAGCCCAACTTACAACAGCAATAGCTATTATTACATTATTCAAACTAGGTCCCAGCATAGTCACTATAGCCAGAGCCATTATAATAGGGGGCATAGACCAGGTCATATCCGTAATAAAAGAAACAACTTTATCTGTATAACCTCCAAAGTATCCTGCCAGCAAACCTAGTATAACCCCTATAAAACACTCTATGGTAACTACAACAATTCCAACTTTTAATGTAATCCTAGTCCCATATATTATTCTGCTGAATATATCTCTGCCATATTGATCGGTGCCTAATAAATACTTATCCCCAGGAGAAACTAAAGCATCAGAAATATTCATTTCATCATAGTAGAAAGGAGCAATTTTATTTGCAAAAACTGCAATGATTACGATACTTATAATAATAATAAATCCGATTATAAATGTTTTATTTCTAATTATTTCTTTAAATATATTTTCTTTTTTCACAGTCTATCACCTCTTATTTCCATCCTTATCCTTGGATCTAAGAAGGCGGATAGTATATCTCCAATTATATTGGAAAGAACTGTAAGTATAGCAATAATAAAAATTATCCCCTGCACCACCGGAAAATCTTGAGTTGATATTGATTTCCATAACAATCTTCCCATACCGGGCCATGAAAAAACCGTTTCAATAACTACAGAACCCCCTATTATCCACGGAAGTGAAAGGAAAAACATAACCGTGACTGGAATCAAAGCATTTCTAAGGACATGCTTAATCAATACCTTATTTCTATCTAAACCTTTTGCATAAGCAGTAATTACGTGCTTCTCTCTAAGCATTTCCAGCACTTCAGACCTGGTTAATTTCAAAACACTTGCCAATCTTGGTAAGGTCATAGTCATAAGGGGTAAAATTAAAGATTTCCATCCTAAATACCCTGATATAGGTAAAACCTTCAGCCAAACTCCAAATAAAATCATAAGGAGTATACCAAACCAAAAAGGAGGTATAGACCATAATCCGATTGTTAATGTAACCACCGAATGATCTAAAAAGGAATTTTTCTTATATGCAGCTATAAGTCCTAAGGGGATTGCAATCATATATTGTATTAGTAAAGATAAACCTGTAAGCATTAATGTAAATGGTAATCTTTCTTTTATTAAAAGCGATACACTCTGTCCTGTGGCTATGGAATTCCCAAAATCACCCTGAATAATTCTGAGCATCCAGTAAAAATACTGCAAAACTACGGGTTTATCAAGTCCCCATAACACTCTTAACTCCTGAATTCTAGCTTCAGGAACCCTTGGACTGGATACCAGCTCTATTGGATCTCCAGGCATCATCTGCATAATAGCAAACAAAAGAGCTGTAACAGCTATTATTACAAGTATTCCCATTATTAATCTTCGAATAATATATTCTATCATGTCATTCATACAGTTTCCTCCGTCTACTATTTATAAATCAACTTAAAAATATCTTCAAAAAATCTATCTCTATCTATGCTATCATTATTCGACAACATTATTACTGTATATCCATCTTCTTTTTTAACATGAATTTTGGAAATATATCCTGATGTAGTGCCGGTATGATAATATCCATCATTTTCAATAAACCATCCCAAGCCGTAATCTGATGATTTACTATTTTTTAAAATATATGGTTTAAAGATCCTATCTTCCAATTTTTTATTTATTACTTTTTCACTGCTTAGTGAATTTATCCAAATAAAAAGATCTCTAATATTAGAAACCATATTTCCATCAGCCCATCCAATTACATCATTAGTTAAATCAACTTTTTCCCATTTAGTATTATTTTTATGTTTATATCCACAGGCTATTTCATCTATTCTGTTTTTACTGTTTTTATCCAAAATAAAAGAGTTCTTCATATTAAGGACATCAAAAATATTTTCCTCAATAAACTCTTCAAAACTTTCATCTGCAATTTTTTCGATAATATCACCAAGAAGCACATAACCCGAATTAGAATATTTAAATTTTGTTCCAGGTTTAAAGTCGAGATTATCAAATTTTGATATTGTTTCAATTACTTTTTCTTTTTCTATATATTTATTAGTAGTATTATCAAAAAAATTATCATCTAAATATTCTTTTATACCTGATGTATGAGTCATAAGATTGATTATATTTACTTTTTCATAAAAAATAGGAAAGTTTGGAAAGAAATCTAATAGACCTGTCTCCAAGTCTACTAGTCCTCTTTCCTCAAGAATTAATAATGCAGCGCAGGTAAACTGCTTTGTAAGTGATGCAGTAAGAAACTTTGTATCTTTTCCTATTGCCTTGCATTTATCCAAATCAGCTATACCGTAATATCCTTCAAACAAGACCTCTTTATCTTTTCCTATAAGTAGGGATAGTCCCGGTTCATCATTCTTCACATATTTGTTAACTACATTTCTTAATCCTTCTTCCCCTTGAATCATAAATGCTACTCCTTATCTACATCATTCATAAGAATTCTTTTACCATCTGCTCCTACTTTAATTCCAACTACATCATTTCTTGCCGCCATATATTCATACTCAGAAAATAGTGGAATTATAGGCATTTCATCTATAGTAGCTTTTTGTACTTCGCTGTATTTAGCTGTTCTAGATTCTAAATTCATTATATATCTTGCTTCATCAAGCAACTCATCAACTGTTTCATTTCCCCATGGTAAATCTGCTGAACTGTGAATTACATAATAAAGAATGTCAGGATCTCCCCACCAGAAAAATCTTGTAGCCATTTCAAACTCTCCATCTTTTATCATCTGTTTTATATATGGAGATTCGTATTCTCTAAGCTCTAAATCAACACCAATTTGTTTTAGTTGAGATTGGATTAATGGTGCAGATTGCTTAAGTGCAGGTACATCTAATGCAACCATCATTGATAAAGATAAATCTTTTCCATCTTTTTCTACAATACCATCTCCATTAGCATCTTCATATCCTGCTTCCGATAGTAAACTTTTTGCTTTATCTAAATCAAAGGCATATTCTTCAGCTAATTCTTGTTCTGTTTCTGCATCATATGCAAGCTGTGACTCTGATATCAATCCGTAACGAGGTTTAACTGTATTATTTAAAACTGTATTAATCTCATCTTTATTTATCGCTAAAGCCATAGCTTTTCTAACATTAACATCTTCTAAATGAGGTAGTTCTGGATTTAAAGCAATATAATCTATACCAGTTTGCAGATATTCATAAACGGTTATATCTGAATTTTCCTTAAGGGTATCCACGTTCTCAGTAGGTACTCCTACTATCATATCTACACTTCCGGCTTCTATTTCACTTACTCTTGTAAAGTTTTCAGGTATAAATCTTATAGTCACCTTATCAATATGTGCCGGTCCTTGATTTACAACTTCAGGATTATATGTTCTATAGTTTGGATTTTTAACTAATTCAACTTTAGAACCCTGCTCCCAAGAATCAACCATAAACAAGCCGTTTCCTACTGCGTCTCTATTAAAAGCTTCTACACCAAGTTCTTCTGCAACTGTCGTATCTACAGGAGCACCGTAAACACTTGTAAGTACAGGCCATAAGAATGCAGCTGAATTATCAAGCTTTAACACAAGGGTTTGGTCATCTTCGGCTATTATTTCGACTATAGGATCAAAGTCATAAGAGTATGGACTGGTCTCTATATATCTTTCCATTGATTTTTTAACAACATCAGCTGTGATAGGATTGCCATTTGAAAACTTAGCATCTTCTGCCAAATTAAATGTAATCACAGTACCACCTTCAGATATTTCATAAGACTTAGCTTCTGCCGGTAAAATGTCTTTGATTCCCAGATCAAACATAGTAAGAGGTTGATATAATAAGTTGTGAACTAAATTGTCCCATCTTACCTGCTGGACATCAGTACCTTCTATCTCCTCAGGCATAGCTATTACTAAGGTCTTTTCTTCATCTTCCGGTGTCTCTTCTCCATTAGCACCTTCACTTTCTTCTGGTTCTTCAACTTCTTCACTAGTACCGCATCCCGCAACAACAGTAGTAAGAGCAAGTACTAGAACTAAAAGCATAATTATTTTTTTATTTTTTAACATTTTATCCTCCTTGATATATTTCATTTTATATAAGTTTAAATTAAATAGATGAATAAATCAAGGATTTTTTTAATTATTTATGCGATGTTTTTAATTTTTATTCAATTCATAAATAGCTTGAGCATATATTTTTCCACTAATCAATAAATCTTCAATTTCCAAATACTCATCCTTCTGATGGGCAGTATCCTCTTTTCCAGGTAAAATCGGTCCGAAAGCTACAGCATTTTCAATAGCTCTGGCATAAGTTCCTCCTTTAAGAGAAATAAGTTCGGCTTTTTCATTTGTTATTTCTTCATAAGCTGCTGCAAGTTTTTTGATTAAAGGATTTTCTTTTTCTATGTAAAGTGGTTCTTTATCTTCTAATACAATAAGCTCTACTTCTTTTTTTGATGCGATATTATTAATTTTTTCTAGAACATCTTCACCTTTAAAAGTGACAGGATATCTAATGTCTAGAGTTGACGATATTGATTTATTATCATATTTTAAAATTCCTAAATTTAAAGTTAAATATCCTGAAATTTCATCTTCAAAACTAATTCCTAAAGATTCCCCTTTTACTTCAGTACCGATGTATTGTTTAATAAACTTAATATAGTTGTACAAGTCTTTATCTATATCTTTTAAGTTGATTAAAATATCTATCATCTTAATTACAGCGTTTTCTCCTAAATAAGGCTCACTTCCGTGGGCTGATTTGCCTTTTGTTTTTATCAACAATCCTTCTTGGTTTTCTGATAAGATAATATTTTCATTTTCTAAACTATTTAAGTATTTTTTTACACTCTTTGTATATTTATTAGTTTCCAATAAACAACTAGCTTCCTCCGGTACCATATTCGGTCTTTCTCCACCTTCTAGTGATATTATATCAATTTCTGAATTATCTTGTTCCTCTAAGTTCTTTCTTAACTCCAGTCTCAGTATACCTTTCTCACTATTTACAATAGGAAAAGGTCCATCAGGAGAAAATCCGCAGGAAGGCATTTCATCATGTTCTAGATAGTATCTAATGTCTTCCCATCCCTGTTCTTCGTCGCAGCCAAATATTATTCTAAATCTTTTATTCATTTTCAATCCACTATCCATAATGCTTTTTAGGGCATAAATAGAAGATACAGCTGCACCTTTGTCGTCATTAACTCCTCTTCCGTACATCT
>JBEPWV010000025.1:0-8756 GCA_041642175.1 Clostridia bacterium | reverse complement strand
GGCAATTATAAAGTTTTGTTTCTTCATTATAAAGATCGTTATTTATTTAATTATCACAAAATATTTGATTTATATTACAAAAAAGTTATATAATAAAATAAATAAATGAAGAGGAGGAACATATGAACTATATTGACAGAGTCATGAAGGAAGTAAAATCTAGAAACGCTTATGAACCTGAATTTTTACAATCTGTTGAGGAGGTCTTTCATTCAATAGCACCTGTTTTGGATAAACATCCGGAATTTGAAGAATCAGGAATACTTGAAAGAATAGTAGAACCAGAAAGAACTATATCCTTTAGAGTAGCATGGGTGGATGACAATAATAAAGTACAGGTGAATAGAGGTTATAGAACTCAATTTAACAGCTCTATAGGGCCATATAAAGGTGGTCTGAGATTTCATCCTAGTGTATATATAGGCATTATAAAATTTTTAGGTTTTGAACAAACATTTAAAAACGCTCTCACCGGTCTTCCTATGGGCGGTGGTAAAGGTGGTTCTGATTTTGATCCAAAAGGAAAATCCGATGGAGAAATCATGAGATTTTGCCAGAGTTTTATGACTGAATTATATAGACATATAGGTCCTAATGTTGATGTTCCAGCCGGGGATATAGGTGTTGGTTCAAGAGAAATAGGATATTTGTACGGTCAATTTAAGCGTATAAAAAATCAATTCCAACCAGCAGTACTCACTGGTAAAGGCTTGAATTACGGTGGTTCTTTAGTAAGAAAAGAGGCAACTGGATATGGATTAATTTATTTTATGAAAGAAATGTTAAGTCACCATAATTTAACCTTAGAAGATAAAACTGTTGTGATATCCGGTTCCGGTAATGTTGCAATTTATGCTTATGAAAAAGCTAAAGAGTACGGTGCTAAGATTATTGCTATGTCCGACTCTAAAGGCTATATAATTGATAACGAGGGCGTTAATTTAGATACTATTAAGCAAATTAAAGAAGTTGAACGTAAAAGAATTAGCGAATATATAAAACATCATCCTAAAGCCGAATATCATGAAAATCAACAAGATTTATGGTCTATTAAATGTGATATAGCACTTCCTTGTGCAGCGGAAAACGACATCACTATAGATTCAGCAAAAAAAATTGTTGCGAACGGTACTATAGCTGTTGGTGAAGGTGCTAATATGCCTTGTACAAATGAAGCTGTAAATTATTTCTTAGAAAACAATGTTCTATTGGCTCCTGCTAAAGCTGCAAATGCCGGTGGAGTAGCTACTTCAGCTTTGGAAATGTCTCAAAACAGTATGAGATTGCACTGGTCCTTTGAAGAGGTTAATGGAAGATTAAATGATATTATGATTAATATCTTTAAAATTAGTAAAGAAGCATCTAACGAGTACAATATGGAAGGTAACTACGTTGCCGGTGCAAATATTGCCGGATTTTTAAGCGTTGCTAATGCTATGTCCGACCAAGGGATTATATAGTAAAATTTTTAAGTTAATTTTTAAAAGGAATGCTGAAATCAGCATTCCTTTTAAAAAGCATTTTTTATATGATTTATTTTCTTTTCATTTATATATACTTCTACAACATCAAATCTTAAAGGATTATCATAAATATCATTATCTCTTAAATACAGCAAGCTGCATTTTCTAATTTTATCTATTTTTCTTTTAGTTACGGATTCCCTGGGAAGTCCGTATTTTTTAGTCTTTCTTGCTTTAACTTCTATAAAAACAATACAATCATTATATTTAGAAATAATATCAATTTCTCCAATAAAATTTCTATAATTACTCTCAAGAATTTGATAACCCTTTTTTTCTAAATATTTTTCTACAATTTTTTCGTATTTATTCCCTAATTCTTTTTTATTCAATTTAATATCCTTCAAACAGAGTTATTTGTTTGTTTTTATCTAATATTTTTGTTAAAAAAGTTTTCCTGTGGTATTTTGTAGGACCGTATTTTTTTATTGCTTCTATGTGTTTTTTAGTTCCGTATCCTTTATTGTTTTTAATATCAAAGTTGTCTAGATATGGAATATCTTCAGTTAAGTCTGTCATCATTTTATCTCTTTCAACCTTAGCTAGTATAGATGCAGCTGAAATACCATGGCATAAAAGATCACCTTTTATCACACTTTTCTGAGGGATATCAAGAGAAATCTTTTCAGCATCAATAAGAAGCATATCCGGTACCAATACTTCATCGTCTTCTCTTAACTTATTTATTGCTAGTTTCATAGCTTTAAGAGTCGCTTTCTTAATGTTTATTTCATCTATTTCCTCAGGTTCAACTATTCCAAATGCATAAGATACCGCTTTTTCTTTTATGATTTTAGAAAGTTCATTTCTTTTTTTAATACTTAATTTTTTTGAATCCGTTACATCTTTTATGTAAACTTCTTTAGGCATGATTACAGCACATGCTAACACATTTCCAGCTAAACATCCTCTTCCTACTTCATCTATGCATGCTATATAATTAAACCCATCATTCCAGAGTTTTTTTTCAATTTCTAAATTTTCCATTTTTAACCTTCTTCCGGTCTTTCTAAAGAAATTTTACCTAAATCACCATTCCTAAAATCCTTTAGAACTGTTTTTGCTCCTCTTTCATAATCAATTTCATTATCTTTTAACAAATAACCTTTATTTCGAGATATTTTATCAAGTATAGCTACTACTTCCTCATCTTCATTTATATTAAGATTATATCTTTTATTTAGAATTTTAATATAATTTGATTTCAAATATTCTAATAAATACATAGATAATTCTAAATCATCAATTATATTATCTTTAATCAAACCCGTTACAGCTAAGTTGAATTTTATTTTTTCATTATTTAAATTAGGCCACAAAATCCCCGGTGTATCAAGTATTTCAAATTTATTTTTTATTTTAATCCATTGTTTGCCTCTAGTGACTCCAGGCTTATTCCCAGTTTTTACACTTTTCTTTTTTGTAAGGTAGTTTATAAATGTTGATTTACCTGTATTGGGTACACCAACAACTAAAATTCTTATGGTTTTATTTTTAAATCCTTTTTTTTCAAATTTAATTCTAATCTTGTCTTCAACCTTACTTATACAGTTAAATAATTTGGTGTTTTTTTTATTTTTTATAGAATTATTTTCCACAGCAATAATATTTTTATTCTCAAAATACTTAAGCCATTCTTTATTAACTTCATTATCTGATATATCAGACTTATTCATTAGATATATCTTTTCTTTATTTATTATTAGCTTATCTAATTGAGGGTTCAAGCTGCTGTTAGGAACTCTTGAGTCCAGTATTATGATAACTAAATCGACAACTTTTAAATTTTCTTTGAGCATGTCATATGTTTTTTTCATATGTCCGGGATACCAGTTCATATTTTCATCTCCTATTAAAAATGAGGACTTACGTCCTCATAATTACTTGATAAATTTCTTTTCTTTAACTTTAGCAGCTTTTCCTGTTCTATCTCTTAAGTAGAACAATCTTGCTCTTCTAACTTGACCTTTACGTACTACTTCAATTTTTTCAATTTTTGGTGAATGTACTGGGAATGTTCTTTCTACTCCTACTCCATAAGATATTCTTCTTACTGTAAAAGTTTCTTTAATTCCTTCACCCTGTCTTTTTAATACAGCACCTTCAAAGATCTGAATTCTTTCTCTAGTTCCTTCTTTAATTCTAAAGTGAACTTTAACAGTATCACCAGTATTAAAATTAGTAAGTTCATCCTTTAACTGCTCTTTTTCTAATATTTTTATTACGTTCATAGTATACCCTCCTTTTTGCAGCGTTCGTGTGTCTCAACAGAGGACCGCCGTATACTTCAATGTATTATAGCATAATAATATTTCTAAATCAATAAATTTTTATTTAAATTCTTTTTTTAATTTTTTATATTCATTTATTATCTTTTCTTTATCTTTCAACAAGTCAGGTCTATTCTTAATTGTCGCTTCTATGGATTTATATCTTTTCCATCTTTTTATTTTTTCATGGTCTCCGGATAGCAAAATTTCAGGAACTTTATCTCCATTATAATTAAAAGGTCTGGTATATTGAGGATGTTCAAGTAAATTATCTTCAAAGGTTTCATCTTGATGAGAATCTACATTTCCCAGCACTCCCGGTATTAACCTTGAAATCGAATCAATTAATACAAGAGCCGGCAGCTCTCCACCTGTTAATATGTAATCTCCTATAGATATTTCTTCATCAACGTATTTGTCTATCACTCTCTGATCAATTCCTTCATAATGTCCAGATATTATTACTACATCCTTTTCCTTAGATAGTTCTTTAACCTTCTCTTGGCGTAATAACTTACCTTTTGGACTCATATATATGATTTTTGATTTGTTTGTTATTACATCTTCTAAAGCTTCTGATAATGAATCCGCCTTTAAAAGCATTCCCGGTCCGCCACTGTATGGATAGTCGTCTACTTTTTTGTGTTTATTAAGAGAATAGTCTCTAATATTTACATAATTAATATTGAGTAAATTTTTTTCTACAGCTTTACCTATTATACTGTATTCTAGTAGGGATTCCATGGTTTCAGGAAACAAAGTTAAAACAGTTATTTTCATTCAATCAGTCCTTCAATTAATTCAACCACCATCTTATTGTTTTTTAAATCTATCTCTTTTATGAATTGCTTAGATGCTGGTATAAGTTTTTTAACATCATTATCTAGTTGATAAATATCGTTTTTGCCGGTTTTAAAAACATTTGTTATTTTTCCTATATATTTATCTTCCATATCATAAACCTCTATACCTATAATATCTTCAATAAAGTATTCATCCTCATCTTCGATTAGTATTTCTTTTTCTTCAAGATTAATAAATATGTCAGAATTTTTTAATTTCTCAGCCTTATCAATACTGTCGATCCCATCTAAATTTAGCAGGATTTTTTTATTGACAGTCATATTTAATATAGAATATTTAGTTTTTTCATCACCTACATATATCTTTGAAGCTTCCATCAAATCCTTCGGTTGATAATGGTAGTATTCAATTCTCACTAATCCTTTTAATCCATGTGTATTTATGATTTTTCCTGCCTTATAAAATTCCATATATTCACCTTTAAAAAGGATTAGCGTAAGCTAATCCTAAATTGTCTATTGAACTATTTCTACAATTACTCTTTTATTTTCTTTTGTAGCTGCTGCTTTTACTAAAGTCCTAACTGCCTTGGCAATTCTTCCTTTTTTACCAATTACCTGGCCCATGTCTTCTTCTGCAACACTTAATTCAATAATTATTGATTTATCTCCTTCAATTTCTTTTATACTTACTTTATCCGGATTATCAACTAATGCTTTTGCAATATATTCTACTAGTTCTCCCATAATTGCACCGCCTTTATTATTTCTCTAAATTATTCTTTATCAAATGCACCGTTTTTTCTTAATAATATTCTAACAGTGTCAGTTGGTTGTGCTCCTTTGCCGATCCAGTCTAGAGCTTTTTCATTGTCTATTTTTATCTCTTTTGGATCTGTTAAAGGATTGTAGTATCCTATTTCTTCGATAAATTTACCATCTCTTGGAGCTCTTGAATCTGCAACTACTACTCTATAAAAAGGAGTCTTCTTTGCACCCATTCTTTTTAATCTGATTTTTACTGCCATTATTACACCTCCTATTATTTAATTTAATATATTAAAAAGGTAGTTTTAACCCTTTTTTTCCTGACATCATGTTTCCCATTTTATTCATGTTTTTCATCATTTTTTTCATTTCTTTATATTGCTTTAGTAGCCTATTAACCTTCTGAATCGATGTACCGCTACCAGCTGCTATTCTTTTTCTTCTGCTGCCGTTTATTATATCCGGCTTAACTCTTTCTTCTTTTGTCATTGACTGTATTATTGCCTTTACATGAGTAATTTCTTTTTCATCAATTTTTATGTTTTTAAGTTTTTTACTGTTGGCTCCAGGCATCATTTCTAATATTTGATCCAGTGGTCCTAAGTTCTGCATTTGCTCCATTTGATCTAGAAAATCATCAAAGGTAAATTGATTTTTCATCAATTTTTTTTCTAATTCTATTGCTTTTTTTTCATCAAAGGATGATTGAGCTTTCTCTATTAAACTGAGAACATCTCCTTTTCCTAAGATTCTTGATGCCATTCTATCAGGATGAAAAATTTCTAAATCATCTAATTTTTCTCCTGTTGTTACAAATTTAATAGGTTTACCTATTATTGAACTAATTGAAAGGGCAGCTCCCCCTCTTGCATCTCCATCAATTTTAGTTAATATAATTCCTGATATATCTAAATCTTTGTCGAACTCTTGAGCTATATTTACTGCTTCCTGTCCTGTCATGGAATCTAAAACTAAAAGTATTTCATCAGGTTCTACTATATCTTTTATGTCTTCTAATTCTTCCATCATTTTTTCATCAATATGTAATCTCCCTGCAGTATCAAACAGAAGCAGATCTTTACCGTTTTTCTTAGCATACTTTAAAGCGTTTTTAGCTATTTTTAAAGGACTTTCACCTTCTTCGCCAGCAAATACATCTATATCAGTTTGTTTGCCTAATACCTGTAGCTGTTTTACTGCTGCCGGTCTATAAACATCACATGCAACAAAAAGAGGATTTTTATTTTTTGATTTATATTTTTTTCCTATTTTTGCAGTGGTTGTAGTTTTACCAGCCCCCTGCAATCCACACATCATTATAGTAGTTATATTATTTTGATTTATTTTTATATCTTCTGTTTTTTCGCCAAGGAGATTCACCATTTCATCATTCACAATTTTGATAACCTGTTGTCCCGGGGTTAAGCTTTCAAAAATCTCTTCTCCAATAGCTTTTTCTTTAATATTTTTTACGAATTTTTTAACTACCTTAAAATTTACATCTGCTTCAAGCAAAGATAATTTAATTTCTCTTAAAATTGTATCTATATCTTTTTCAGTAAGCTTACCTTTTTTTGTAAGTTTAGATAATGCTTCTTGAAGTTTATTGGATAAACTTTCAAATATCATAATTACAACTCCTAAAGTTTGTTTATTAAATCTAATAATTCATTAAAATGTTCTTTTAAATCTCTATAATTTTCTTCCTCAATATTTTTATTTATTTTTTCAGCTTTTTCCTGAATATTTTTTTTGAATTTTTCTTGTTTTTTGATTATATTTAACTTATTATCTATTTCATCTAAGTTTTTTTCTGCTCTTTTTAATAAGTCATAAACTCCCTGTCTTGTTATTCCTAGATTTTCAGAGATTTCTTTTAAACTTAAATCCATTAAATAGTATTGATTTATTACTTTTTTATGTCTTTCATTTAAAATATCGCTGTAGTAATCATATAATTTACCATATTTTAAGTATTTATCTAACATATAACCACCTGTAAAGTTTTTTACTTGACAGTTAATTATAATACATTAAATGTTTAAAGTTGTCAATAGTTTAATATAGAATTTACAAATTTTTCAGCATCAAATTTCTGTAAGTCATCTATAGCTTCTCCAAGTCCCGCGTACACAACCGGTACTTTTAATTTTTTTTGTATAGGAATTATTATCCCACCTTTTGAAGTACCATCCAGTTTTGTTAATATTATTCCATCTATATTGGTAACTTCTTTGAAGTATTCAGCTTGGACAATTCCGTTTTGTCCCGTATTTGCATCAATTACAAGATAGACTAATTTTTTAGCTTCAGGATATTCCTTGTCAATAACTCTTGATATTTTATTTAATTCTTTCATTAAATTCTTTTTATTGTGCAACCTTCCGGCTGTATCACATATTAATATATCCGTATCTCTTGCTCTCGCTGCATTGATTCCATCATAAATAACAGATGAGGGATCACTTCCTTCTTTATTTGATATAAGGTCAACATCTGCTCTCTGACACCATTTTTCAAGTTGCTCTATTGCTGCTGCCCTGAAAGTATCTCCTGCAGCTACCAGTACAGTTTTATTTTCCTCTTTGAATATTTTCGACAGCTTCCCTATAGTGGTGGTCTTTCCTACTCCATTTACTCCAACTATAAGTATTATTGACTTGCCATCTTCATTGAAATTTTCTTCAAACTTAATTTCTTTAACTAATATTTTTTTAAGTAGAGGCTTTACTTTGCTTACATCTTGTATCTTTTCTTCCTTAATTTCGGCTTGCAGCATTTCTATAATTTCCAATGTTGCTTCTACTCCTATATCAGCCCTTATTAATATTTCTTCAAGTTCTTCATAAAATTCTTCATTCAGCTCTCCCGAACCAAATAGGTTATCCAGGCGTCCGATACCCAGCCCCCCGTCCTATCGGCGCCCGCCGATGTATCCGTGAACTGCCTCGAGGATATTAATAACGCTCAACTCGTGGGCGTCCTTTCCGGCGTGAGTGACAACGTAGGCGTAGTGGATACCACGATGACTCTGGACCTCAGTAATTTTGGCGAGTGTTCCGGGGACGTTCGCCGGGTATGGACAGTTACCGACAGTTGTGGAAACACCAACTCGGCAGTGCAGCGCATCAGCGTACAGGATACTATACTACCTACTTTCGTTGCACCTTTTCAGGTGACCATCGAATGCAAGGAAGATCTGGACAACCTGGATGTGACCGGAGAGGTGCTCTTCGTCAACGATAATTGCGGTATCCAGGATACGACCTATCGCGATTCACTCACTCTGGTGTCCGGCTGTGTGATTACGGTCCAACGTTTCTGGACCATCCGGGACCAATGTGGCAATAAAGCCACCAAAGTTCAGCGCATTCAGGTGGCCGATACGCAAG
>JBEPWV010000024.1:7075-8809 GCA_041642175.1 Clostridia bacterium | reverse complement strand
GGATGAAACACTTACGACTTCAGAATTTTCTGAACTGTAGTAAATATCACTTAAAGTCGCATCAAGTGGTGAAATTTCAGCAGCTATTGTATGAGTTTCATTAGTAATTAATGCCAGTGTATTAGATTCAACGGTTATACCTTGTACAGACCTTATAGGTCTTAAAGTAGGAAAGGATACTCCTTCTGTAATCTGCCAAACATTTTCAAAATCAAAACCAGGATAACTTTCTTTTAGTTTCATTATATCTAAAGAATTATACACAGCTGTATTGCCTATAGTTGGATATCCATACCAATCATAAAGACTACTGTAAACCTTACTTCCGCCGTTATATTGGTAAATATTATTAATGCTAACATGTTTACCACTTAACCTAGGAAATGAAGTATTCCCGCTTATAGAATAAAATCTTTCAATATTAGCAGTAGCAAACCATTCAGAGCTATCCATAGCTAGAACACTGTATCCATTTTTAATATTTTTATTATTATAACAATCTAGGATATTTCCTTGATTTCTACCTACAATCCCACCAGGGTGTAGGTAATTATTTACTGCAAGAGTAGTTGGATAAGGAATTTCTGCATCGTTATAGCTCTTTTTTACTGTACCGGTATCATTAAATCCTACTAGACCACCTACGCTGCATATATAGGTAGTGTAGATACTTTCATCGGTAAGTGTTCCTGTATTTTTACTATAAGATACAGTACCCTTATTTGTTCCTACAATTCCACCTATAAAATATCCATTATAATAATTAGTCATTTGTTTTGTTTGTTTAAAGGTTATATTGCTTTGATCGTTACTGCAGTTATAAATTAAACCTGTATTGTATCCTGCTATCAGACCAACATGTGATGAATTATTTGAAGTATTTTCATACACTATATTACTCTTACTGATATCAAGATTCATGATTTTTCCTTTATTAGTACTAAATAATCCCATATGTACAATATCGTCTTTTCTATTTATATTTATATTGGATATTGTATAGTTTTGTCCATCTAATATACCTGTAAAGCTAGGTATAGGATTCCAACCTCTACCATTAAAATAATAATCTCCCCCTAGGCTAGTACTTGGTCCCATATCAATATCTTGTGTAATTATATAGCATTTATCTGGAAAGTCTTTAATACTATATAATGCTTTAGGAGAATCAACTATATATGGATTTTTTGGTGATCCATCTCCTCCACCAAATTTCGCTCCAGCAGTTGAAAAAGAAATGGTAATATCATCACTCAATTGATTATCTGAAGGATCATAAATTGCATTACTTGGAATAGTTAATGTATAATCACTTGACATATTTAGTATTCTATTTATTTTAATATCAATATCCTTTAACCCTAAAGTAGGAGTAATGGAGATGTTTTTCTCCCCGTCATTTAAAGTAATATTATTTAGTCCTTCTCCGGCAACTATATATTCACTAAAATTTAATTTTATGCTGTCGCTAGGTATTAGTTCTGTTTGACCATCACTAGGATCTGAACTAATCAAGGATGGTGGTGTGGTATCTATAGTATCATCTTCATTAATTCTAATAATTATTTCCGTTTTATTATCATCAGCTATTTCAGTACAACCATTAAGATTTTCTATTATGAATTTAATCTCCCGGTCACCTCTGTAAACCCTATCATTATAATATGTCAAAATAATATTTTTTGATGTCTCACCATCACTAAATGTCAATGTCCCGGAAATAGGTAAATAGTC
>JBEPWV010000024.1:0-7065 GCA_041642175.1 Clostridia bacterium | reverse complement strand
AGCACTAATATCTTCTGTTCTATAATCTACGGTTATAGTTCCTTCATCATTAACAAGTCTTTCAACTCTTATTGTAGCCTGTTGTTGACTGTTTAATTGATCCTCTGGAGGATTATTCTCATTTACATCCAAATTGTTTATTAAAGAAGGATAGCCACTTTCTCTCTGCCTATATATAGTCACACTACTACCTGTTGCAAAATATACATGTCCATTATTATCTACTGCTGCAGAATAATAACAAGGCTTACTCCAAAGCATATTACCACTACTGTCAAGTACTACTCCATTAGGCATATAAATAGTACCATCAGCTGTAAGAGTAGGTGGTTGAAATAATGATTTTCCTGTTTCATAAGTATACAATGTTGTGACTTTATTATTAGTATCCAGCTTTAATAAACGTCCTGTTTTCTGACCTTTATATTCATTGTTTTCATATATATACATTCCAGTTGTGTAATATGCATTACCTCCACTATCAACAGCAATCTGTGAATGAACGTAAGGAGTATTTGAATAAATATCACCATTATCAGTTATATTTACAGCACTTAATACCTGCTTTTTATCACTTGATAACTGTACTTTTAACACGCTTCCATAGGGAGAATAAAAACCCCATTGAGAAGATTGTGCATATGATGCTATATACAAAGTATTATTGGGACCTACCGTGATATGAGAAGCAAATAGTGATTGCAGCATATCGTGATCATAATCCAATACATTTTGAAAATCTTTGTTATAAATTAATAATCGTCCAGCAATAACACTGTAAATATAGCCATCTTTATCAGCAGTAACAGAACTTTCACTTTCAAAATCATTAAGTGCAGGATCATTATATTGTTCACTAATTACTTTACTTTGACCACCGGTATCCAAAAGATCAATACTTATTTTATTAATATAGTATCTTGTAGACAATGTAGGGTCAGGTGCATTGTGGTAACTAGTTTTATGACTAGAAAATACAACATCTCCAACACTATTAACTGCCATAAAATTATCACTCATTTTATCAAAAACGAAGCTTCCACTGGTTGTCTTATACTGACTCCCATCGTTAAAAAATGCTGTTATTCCATCATGTTTTTGAGTTAATATAACATCAATTTTTGTAGAATCATAACCAGCAGCATCAATAACTATTGGTGCACCACCGCGAACATCTCCAATTGCAACTGACCAATCTAAAAACCCATTTTTACTTACACGGTTCAAATATGTGGTATTATCAGCGTATTTATAGAAGTAAAAATAATAATAATTTTCATCATTACTTAATACAACAGGAGAATCAATAGAACCACCCGTTATATTAAATTGTGAAACTTTATAAGGATCAGTAATCCCTAGATTATCTGAAACCCGGTGATTGGTATTTTGAGTAGGCCAAGGATTAGTTGGATTAAAAGGACTCCAAGTAACAGCAGCAAAGGTTGAAGAATTACTAGTTATTAGGAAAAGTGCAATTAGAAAAATAATTATTGAATACTTGCTTTTTTTATTCATCGATATACTCCTTGAAATTTAGTGTGGGAATAAATAAAAAACAGAAATCTTTGTATTTGTCAATAAAATAAAACTAAGTTATAATGAAAAATATTACTAATGCAAAGCTTTTATCTCAATGATTTCAATAAAATGACTATAGTCATTATGCGTATTATACACATTTATTAAATAATTTGCAACAAATAGGAGGATATAAATAAGCTATGTTTGAAAATAAAAAAAAGGCTCAATACAGTGAAATGAAGAAAAAAATTTATGCTTGTGCTCAAGAGTTGTTTAATAAACATGGCTACAGAAGTGTAACTGTAGATGCTATAGTCGAAGCAGCTGACGTAGCAAAAGGGTCTTTTTACGTACATTTTGAATCAAAAGGTGAGTTGTTGTCTCAATTGATTGCAGATCAAATATCCCAGGCTGATTTAACCTACGAATCATTTATCGAAGACATTTCCCCGGAAATGAAACCATCAGATATTATTATTGAATTGGTTAGAAAAATTTCTAATTATCTTGCTGAAGATATAGGCCCTGAATCTATGACAGTGTTGTATGAAATTCTTTTAACAAAAAAAGGCAATACTGAGGCTGTTTTAGGTTATAACAGGCGTCTTTATAAAATATTTACCAAAGTAATCATACAAGGTATTAACCAAAATGAATTTGCTGATGATATAGACGTAGATACAATTGTAAAACACAGTATCTTATCACTTCGCGGACTAACTTACGAGTGGTGTGTAAGATACCCTGATTTTGATTTAGAAGAACAAACTGTAAAACACTTTCAAATACTACTTAAAGGCATAATAAAAAGAAGCACCTAGAGATCTTCTCTAAGTGCTTTTACTAAATCAGATCATTCTACTTCTCCAACTTGCTAAGCCTTTTAATGCAACTATTAAAATTTACTGTTTTTAGTAAACTTTTTGACCTTCTATATAAGTGTTCAGTACTACTATATCTTTAATTTCCTTAGGTTGAATCTCAAAAATATTTTTATCTAAAACTACAAAATCTGCGTATTTCTTTTCTTCTAGAGTTCCTCTATTTTTTTCTTCAAATGATGCATATGCACCATTTATAGTGAATAAGTCGATAGCTTCTTTTAACTCTATATATTCTTCATCGTTTTTTAGATTAACTGCAGAGTGAATGCCAAGGATAGGATCCATAATAGTAACGGGACTATCAGAACCACCAGCCACTAGAAGCCCTTTATCTATTATTGATTTAATAGGCATAACTCGTTTTGCTCTTTCATCTCCCAATCTCTCAACATACATATTACTTACGTTATAATAGTCAAAAGAAGGTTGAGTAGATATAACTAGGTTTAATTTTGCAGCTCTTTCAATCTGATTCATACTAGGCAAACTAAAATGTTCTATTCTATGTCTATGATCCTTTCGCGGATTATTTTTTAAGGCTATTTCATAAGCATTAAGCATTTGCTCTATGGCTGCATCTCCTATACAGTGAGTTGTAATTTGTAGACCAATCTTATTAGCTTCATCTACAAAACTGTTGATTGTATCATCATCGTAATAAAGAATCCCTTTACTATTTGGATCATCTGTGTATGGCGCTTTCATAGCTGCTGTATGGGATCCAATAGAACCATCTAATGTGATGCATCCGCCAATTTGCTTAAACCCATTGTCCACTACCTTATCTATATCTAGGGATTGTTGATATATCTTAAGCTTGATTGGCAAATTCTCCAAGTTATTTTTCAAAGAGTTTACATCCTCATCGCTAAAAAGTCCCTCTCCACCTTCGAGAGCATTAATATAAGTTATACCTTTTTCTACAGCTTTTTTTGAAGCTAGTTGATGAGCTTTAAGTCTCATATCATCAGTAATTATATTAGAGAAGTTAACTCTAGCTCTATTGTTAGCTTCTGCTACAAGAAGACCATTAATCTTTCCGTCATTTTTTTTATTTACTCCGACCATGTCTTCTTTAATATTTAGAATTTTAAAAGCCTTAGTATTCAAAATACATGCATGAGCATCAGCTCTTATAATCATAATTGGACTATTGCCCTTTATATTGTCCAGCTCAGCTATATCAGGGTATCTTTTTTCTTTAAGATTTCTTTCATTAAAATTAGATGCTATAACCCATTCTTCTTCTTTTTTACTAATACTTTTCTTTTCAATTTCTTCAAGTAATTCTTTGTTAGAATCTACCTTACTTGCATTTATATAGGTTTCTTCTATTCCTGTTTGAGTGAAATGAACATGAGAATCAATAAATCCCGGCAGAATAAACTTATTATCCAAGTCTATACCTTCAAAGCCTTCTTTTATATAATTTTCAAAACCATTACCTCTACCTATTTCTATTATTTTGCCATCTTTTACTACTATAAAATCATAAAGTATCTCTTCATTCTTCAACCCTCTATAAATTTTACCGTTGTAAAACACCTTTTTATTATCCAATTTAAACCTCCTTAAGTCTATACAAATTTCAGTCCAAAAATAAAATCTATTTAAAAAGGTCCAAGAGTAATTGCATCAGCTATGGCTACAAAAATTCCACCTATTATTATCCATAAAGCCATAAGAGGAAGCATCAATTTAAAATATTTTTCATAAGGTATTCCACCGGCAAAGGCTAATCCTGCCATTAATGCTGCAGAAGTTGGGAATATTCTGTTAGTAAAACCATCCCCAAGTTGATAAGCTATTACTGCTACCTGCTGAGTCGATCCTACAATCTCAGATAAAGGTCCTAATATAGGTACTGTAACTACAGCCTGGCCACTTCCTGATGGTATGAAGAAGTTTATAACTACCTGTACTATATACATGCCTACTGCACTTAAAGAAGTCGGTAAAACTTGTACAGCATTAGAAAGGTACAATATAAGGGTATCTATTATTTGACCATTTTCCATTATTACAAGTATTGCTCTAGCTAAACCAATAGTAATACCGGCACCAATTATTTTTTTAGCGCCTTCTGCATAATCAAGAGCTATTTGATCTAATTCTCTTCCGGCTATTAATCCTCCGACTATTCCTGCTAAAGTAAATGTTGCAGCTATTTCACGCATAAACCAACCCCATTGTAGACAACCATATACTGCAAAGAAAAATCCTGCAAATAAAGTTAAGAGTACCAGCTTAAGTCTTAGGGTGAAATCTTCTACTTTATCAATATCTATTTCTTCAATATTTAAATCTGTTCCTTTCATAAGACTACTTTCAGGATTATTTTTAACTTTTTTAGCATATCTTAATATATACCAAATAGTAACTGTAGTTAAAACTGCAAGCATTGCCATTCTAAAACTCATTCCTGAAAATAATGGTAGCCCTAAAATTCCTTGTGCCACACCTACAGTGTATATATTCGTTACTCCTACTGCAAATCCCATACCGGCAGTAGCTGTTACCATCATAAATCCGACCAGGGCATCATAACCCATAGCTACCGCCAATGATACTCCAATAGGTACAAACATAAGTATACCTTCAGCCCATCCTACAAATGCTCCTACGCCTGTAAAAATTAAAGAAACAATAACTAATGTAGCAGTTTCTTTTCCTTTTAATTTTTTAATCAGATGTGAAATTGCTATTTGTATTACTCCTGTCTTATTTATGATTTCCATGCCAGCTAAGGTAAGGACCACCATAAATATTACATCTACAGCTCTATTCATCCCCATAGGGATTGCTTTAAAAATATCAAAAATACTTGCAGGATTATTTTCTATATACTCAAAAGAACTAGGGTCAATTACTTCTCTTCCTGTATCTAGTGTTATTCTTGAAAATTGACCAGCTGGAACTAAATAAGTTGCAATAGCTGCCACTACCATTATCATAAACAAAATTACATAAACATGGGGAACCTTAAATTTTTTCTTTTTCTTTTCATTTTTTATAACTTTTTTTATCTTCTTTTCTTTTTCACCAATATTAGACATCTTATACCTCCGTTTTTAATTTTAATAATACTAGATTTTTAAAAATTATAGCGTGTAAATTTTAAAAAACACCTCCTGTTCTATCTTAGAATAAAAAAATACTATGACCATTCCTGTCATAGTATATATTATGCAATACTTATACCAATTAATTTTTTTCTGCACCCCTTGTAATAACTAGGTATGAAAATATAAAAATATTGGTTTTTTATCATTTTGATAATATTTTTTCCAGAAGGACTTGTATATCTGACTTTTCATTAATTATCATAATGATAACTGATTATCATTATGATAATTTATATTTTTTTATTAATCTGTATAATGTAGCTGTTCCTATATCGAGAGATTTTGCAGTCTTTTCCTTTCCTTTAGTATCATTGCCGTATATTTTTAAAGCTTTTATAATTTCATTTTTCTTTAATTCTTCAATAGTTTTTATCCGATTTTTATATTTATTTTCTATCATCATAATCGGTAAATCATCTTTAGTTAAAATACCATCATTATCTAAATTAATTGAATACTCCACCACGTTCTTCAACTCTCTAACATTTCCAGGCCAGTTGTAATTATATATTTCTTTATAGTATTCATCCTTTACTTCTTTGATATTTTTATTGAACTCTACTGCGTATTTGTTTTTAAAGAAATCAAAAATCAACTTTACATCTTCTATATTTCTTTTTCTCAAAGGTGGCACATCTATTGGTATAACATTTATTCTATAATACAAATCTTCTCTGAATTCATTTCTTTTAACCTTATTTTCTAAATCCTTATTCGTAGCAGCAATTATCCTTACATCTATGTCTATCTCCTTATTGCCGCCTATTCTAGTTATTTTTCTTGATTCTATAGCTCTTAAAATTTTAATCTGTAAATGCAGAGGCATATCCCCAATCTCGTCCAAAAATATAGTTCCTTTATCTGCTAACTCAAATTTTCCTATCTTTCCACTTTGTTTTGCTCCTGAAAAAGCACCTTCATCGTAACCAAATAGCTCGCTTTCAATTAAATTTTCAGGTATTGCGCCACAGTTAATAGATATTAAATTTTCACTTTTTCTTTTTGAGCTATTGTGTATTGCTCTAGCAAATAATTCTTTTCCTGTTCCACTTTCTCCTCTAATCATAATAGTAGAATCATTTTCAGAAACTGATAAAGCTTTGTTTTTAGCAGACCTTATCTCTGGACTATCTCCTATAATATCTTCAAAACCTATTCCGTCGTTAGGATCAGCAAAATACTTTAAAAGTCGATTCATGCTTTTTATATCTCTTAAAATAATTAAAAAGCCTAAAATATTATCCTCAATTTCTATGGGCTTTCCAGATAAAATTAAATTGTATCTGTTATTATTTATATCTATGGTAGTTTCTAAATATTCAAAACTTTGTTTTTCCATGACTAATTTAGAAATAGTTTTATCATTTATAAAATCTAAGATGTTAAAATCATCATTATCTAAGTCGATTTCGAACATTTTTTTACACCTATCATTTATAAACTGTATTCTTCCTATAGAATCTGTCAGGATAACCCCTTTTTCAATATAGTCTATAATAAGATCCAGTTTTGTATTTGTATATTTCAATTCC
>JBEPWV010000023.1:8193-9463 GCA_041642175.1 Clostridia bacterium | reverse complement strand
AAGGCTTGACAAAAAAAGAAAAAAAAGAACAAGAACTTTTAAGAAAAGAATATATAGAAAATGCAAAAAAATCTTTGAGAAATCAATTAGATAATATAGAAGTTGTTGACTAAAAAAAGCTCAAGTGGCGTAAAAACCCTTGAGCTTATATTATTTCAATCTTATTATTTTAATCTAAAGTAATCTAATATTCCAAAAGCTATCTGTCGACTTACTTCCTCTTGAAAAGAATGATTGTGAAGATTCTTTTCTTCCCAGGCATTAGACATAAAGCCAATTTCGATTAAGGCAGCTGGTACATTCGTAGAACGTAATACTTCAAAATTTCTATCATATATGCCATCTCTATAGATGCTGTTTATTCCTACAACACTATCATAAACAGATTCAGCTAATTTACTGCTTTCTTTACCGCTCTTATTACCCTTGGTATCATAATAAGTACTCATGCCGAAATAGTTTGAGTTGTTTAATGAATTGTGATGGATACTAAACATTATATCAGCACCAAGTCTGTCAGCCATTTTAGCACGCTCTACCCTATTAATGTAAACATCACTATCTCTAGTCATAATTACTTCTGCACCTAGTTTATTAAGCATATTCTTGACCATTAAAGAAACAGTTAGGTTGACATTTTTTTCCTGTTTTCCAGTAGAACTTATTGCACCAGGATCTCTTCCCCCATGGCCAGGATTTAAAACTATTTTCTTGCCCGTAAGAGGGAGTGTATCTTCTAAGAAATCATTGTGAGAGTAACCTACATATCCATCCCATGTAACAATTTTACTCCAATTATCTTTTTCATCAATAACTCTGACCTCAGTACCTTTTAGCATCACAGTAATTATATCATCTTTTAAAGATGGACCTGAGCGTAATCTTAGATTTTCTGTAGTGGTTTTAAAAGAAAGTATATTATCAATATAAAAGTTATTATCTAAGGACATTAACCATCCAGCAGCATAACCATAACTTCCGTTTCCTAATCCCAGTTTAAACCACCCATACTCTTCACCGAGATATTCATAATCTTGATATTTATAACCTTCGCCTATAATTTGGCCATTCAATGAAGGTGAATTTCTAATATTAATTACTTCATCTAAAAAGTGAACATTATGACTTCCATCAGATACTACATTACCTAACCAACTGGCAACAAATGCTTCCATTCCTTTATATTCTACAATATACCAACTATGAAAAGTATCAATATACTTTAGTCTTTCTCCGTCTTTAACCTGTCCTATAATTTTTGAATTTGTAG